>JAIPDA010000044.1 GCA_021737905.1 Rhodoferax sp. | reverse complement strand
CGGCGTATTGGCGGCCAGGCGGCGCTATGAGTAACAATAGCCCTTTGGTTTTTACGCCAACCCCTTACTGCCCCACAGCTGACGTGCGCCCCATTCCTCCAGACACCCCCATGACACCTGCTGAGCTCCGTTCGAGCTTTTCGCTGTCATCGATTTATGCGCTGCGCATGCTGGGGCTGTTTCTGGTGCTGCCGGTGTTTGCGCTGGAGGCTTCGCGCTACCCCGGCGGCGATGACCCGGCCCGCGTGGGTCTGGCCATGGGCATTTATGGCCTGACGCAAGGGCTGCTGCAAATCCCCTTTGGCATGGCCTCGGACTGGCTGGGCCGCAAGCGTGTCATCATTTTCGGGCTGCTGGTGTTCGCGCTGGGCAGCTTCATTGCCATGGCGGCGGCTGACCTGACCTGGCTGACCATCGGCCGCTCGGTGCAGGGGGCCGGCGCTATTTCGGCGGCCGTCAGCGCCTTGCTGGCCGACCAGACCCGTGACGAAGTGCGCACCAAGGCCATGACGCTGGTGGGCGTGAGCATCGGCCTGATGTTTGCCGTGTCGCTCATCATTGCGCCGCTGCTGGTCTCGCACATCGGCTTGACCGGACTCTTCACTTTGACCGGTTTTTTTGCGCTGATCGGCATCGCGGTCGTGATCTGGTGGGTGCCGCCCGAGCCGGCGCAACCTGTGCACCGCCCCCGCGGCTCGCTGGCGCTGGTGCTGCGTGACCCGGCGCTGCTGCGGCTGGACATGGGCGTGTTTGTGCTGCATGCAGTGCAATTGGCCATGTGGATCGCCATCCCTGCGCTGCTGGTGCAAGCCGGCCTGGACTCAGACGCGCACTGGCAGGTTTACACACCGGCGGTGGTGGCTTCGTTTGTCGTGCTGCGCGTCACGCTGTACCCGCTGGAGCGGCTGGGCTATCTGCGCGCGGTTTTTCTGGGCTCTGTCGGGGTGATTTTGCTGGTGCAGCTGGGCCTGTGGTGGACAGCGCAGCAAGCGGCCGGCGGCACCCCTAGCTTGGGCCTGCTGGCGGGGCTGTTGTTTGTCTTTTTCTGCGGCTTCAATATTCTGGAGTCCTGCCAGCCCAGCCTGGCCTCGCGTTTGGCGCCCAAGCATGCGCGTGGCACAGCGCTGGGGGTTTACAACACCCTGCAGTCGCTGGGCTTTTTTGCCGGCGGTGCCGTCGGCGGCTGGCTGGCCAAAACCGCCGGGGCACAAGCGCTTTTCATGGTTTGTGCCGGCCTGATGCTGCTGTGGCTGCTGCTGGCCTGGCCCATGCGGGCGCCCGGGCGCTATGACCTGCCGGCAGCCCCGGCCGGGGTAGCCGACGCCAAGGCCGCCAGTTAAACTGAGACCATTAGGAGAACATAACATGGCATCTGTCAACAAAGTCACCATCGTCGGCAACCTGGGGCGTGACCCCGAAATGCGCGCCTTTCCCAACGGCGACCAGCTCGCTAACGTCACCATCGCCACCACCGACAAGTGGAAAGACAAGCAAACCGGCGAAATGAAAGAAGCCACAGAGTGGCACCGCGTGGTTTTCAACGGTCGCCTGGCCGAGATCGTCGGACAGTACCTGCGCAAAGGCTCGCAGGTTTATGTCGAAGGCAGCTTGCGCACCCGCAAGTGGACCGACAAAGACGGCATTGAAAAATACACCACCGAAATCCGCGCCGACCAGATGCAAATGCTGGGCAGCCGCGAAGGCATGGGTGGCAGCCGCGCAGAAAGCTCAGACGGCGGCGAGCGCCAAAGCTATTCGCGCCCTGCGGCAGCAGCCCCGGCCCAGCGCCCGGCGGGTGCTGCACCGTCCAAAGCCGCCAGCGGTTTTGACGACATGGACGACGACATTCCGTTTTAAAGCGCTTTGAAGCTCACACGTCCGAACTCGCCCGCTTGATGCCGGCGGGTTTTTTCATTTTGGCAACTGCTGCGCCGCTCATTCGCGCGGCTTTTTCTTTGATGAGTAATTGCTGGCCGCTAAGAAATAATTCTTTAGCACTCATTGGCCCAATGGGTATCAAGCTCGGTCTCGAAATTGAACAAAACCACTCTCAGTGAGAGCGACATCTGCGACAAGTTCATCCGCCCGGCCATGGAGCGGGCGGGCTGGAACGGCATGGACCAGATTTACCGCGAGTTTCCGCTGCGCGCTGGTCGGGTCAGCGTGCGCGGCAACAAATCACACCGCGACCAAACCACCGTTCTGCGGGCTGATTACGCGCTGTTTTACAAAGCCAACATCCCCATAGCCACCATCGAAGCCAAGGACAACAACCATGCGATGGGCGCAGGCATGGCCCAAGCCATCAACTACGCCGCGTTGTTGAACGTGCCTTTTTGCTTTTCAAGCAATGGCGACGGTTTTGTGTTCCGTGACGCTACCCTGGCTAATGGCGTGCTGGAGACCAACCTCACGCTCGCCGAATTCCCCTCGCCCCAAGACCTGTGGGAGCGCTACTGCACCTGGAAGGGCTGGACGCCGGCCGTGCGGCATGTCACCGAGTCGGACTACTCCCCCAGCAAAACCCCGCGCTACTACCAGATCAACGCGATCAACCGCACCGTCGAAGCGATTGCCCAAGGGCAAAAACGCGCCATGCGTTCAACGAGGTCGGCTTATTTGGTTTGCAACACACCGCCTGCCAACCCCGTGCCGCCAAGTGGCGCCACACCGTAGAGCGGTTGAAGACGGTATTTAAGTCCTGGGGCGGTGAGGCTCAGACTGCCCACACGGCCAAGCGGCCCTGACACTCAGCCTCTGGGAGCCGTGCGCCTGCCGCCAACATGCTTTGCAAGCCGCTGGCGGCTTCTTTGGGTTTGATCACTTTGTAATCAACTAATTGATCCAGCAACCAAAGTGCACCATGCACATGCAAGCCGTCAGCTTTTGCCTGCTTGCGCAAACGCCCATCACCCGTGAGCAGCGCATAGCCTGTTTGGCAAGCCAGTTGGTAGCAGGAGACATCGGCCAATGAGCTGTTGTTGTGTGCCTGCATCGCTGTGAACAGGGCTGCAGTGGCCTGCTCATCCAGTGTTTTGACCACCAGGCCCCGTTTACGAAGATGCTTGTGGTCAAAGTCGTTTAGTTCATCCAAGACAAAGTCTGTACAACACAGCGTAAAGGGCAGGCCAAACATCGCATCAAGAAGCCCCGCGTTACGGAAGTCAATCCAGATGTTGGTATCGCTGATGTAGACCTGTTGTGTCATGCGCTTTCTGGAAACCGATCAAGCCGAGGGTCCAGCTGCCCCGCGCTGCACTGCAAGAATTCAGCAGCGCGCGACGGCGTAAACAGGTTTTCAGCCAATCCCCTGTAAACCAGAGATTCGAAGCGCCGGGGGTGTTCGCAGGCCAGCGTTTCAGGTTCTTGTTTACGCCAGCCCTTTTTGCTGAATTCGACCATGGCATGGGTGTAGCCGGCATCGGTTAACAAACGCAAGTCTTTCAAGCGACGTAAAGCTACTTGCATGGACACGCCGTAACGCAGTTTGGCGTTCAGCAGTTCGGCAGGAAAAACTCGCGCACGTTGATGGCTTCCGAAGTCCTGAAGCACCCGGCTCTTTGGATAGAGAAACGCGCCGGCAAACCGGTGGCAGCAGGCCTCTTTGACTTTCTCTTCCATGCCGTCAGGCAAGGCCATGACCCAATGGCCCAACTCATGCGCAGCAGTGAAACGAACGCGCTCACCCGGACGCTGACGATTCAGGCCTATCAACACGTGCTGGTTGTCATGCGTGGCAGCGCAAGCACCATCAAAATCTTCCGGCCCATCCAGCAGGGAAACCTTGATGCCGTTTTCTTCCAGTAACTCGGCCAGGTGGGCAATGGCGTCATTGCCAATTTGCAGATTTTCCCGCAGTTGCTGTGCGGCTATTTCAGCGTCATCCGCGCTTGCAACGGGCAGCGATTGAGCCGGCAAGACTTCGACCATGGTTTCAGCTTCAAAGCAGCGTTCCAGCGATTCATAACGCTCTAGATGATCCCGCATTTTTTCGCGCACAGACGCCTGTCGCGTTTGAGACATTTTGGACAGTTTGCGAAATTCGAGCGGAGCCAATTCAATGGCGTCTGAACGGAAGAAGTATTCGGGTTTGACGTTCAGAGCCTTGGCCAACTGAAGAATCCGGGTCGAATTTGGCTTCGACAATCCCTTTTCAAACTTACTGAGCCCTTGTTTACTGATGTCGCCCAAACTGAAAGCGAGGGCCTCCATGCTTAAGCCCCTGAGCACCCGTGCGCGGTGGATTCGATCGTGAATCATGGCTTGCTCCTTAGTTGACGAACTACGGATTATAAAATTTTTTGTCAACCAGCAGGGGATTTTAATTCCCATAGCTATTTGGACTTCCGTCGATGGCAAAAGAACTGATTGCGCGAGACCGAAAACTCAGCCGCCGTTCCTCACATTGCTGCCATGAATCACACCGCCGCCCAGGCACACCTCGCCCTGGTACAGCACGGCGGATTGGCCTGGCGTGACGGCCCATTGGGCTTGCTCGAAATGCAACTCGCACTGCGTGGCGCTGACGGCGTGCAGCACGCAGGCGGCGTCGGCCTGACGGTAGCGGGTTTTGGCTGCCATGGTGCCCGGGTCCGGCGCTCTGCCGGCGACCCAGCTGCAGTCTTGCGCGCTGAGTTCGGTGGACAGCAGCCAGGGGTGGTCGTGGCCCTGCACCACCCAGAGCGTATTGGTCTCTAAGTCTTTGCGCGCCACAAACCAGGGTTCGTGCTCGCCGGCACCACGCTGGCCCTGGGCCTGAATGGCTTTGAGCTCGGCGCCTTTGGCCTTGACGCCGCCTATGCCCAGGCCCTGGCGCTGACCCAGCGTGTAAAAGCTCAGGCCCACGTGTTCACCGAGCACGCGGCCTTTGTCGTTCTTGATCGGGCCGGGGGCTTTGGCGATGTAACGGTTAAGGAACTCTCGGAAAGGCCGCTCGCCAATAAAGCAGATGCCGGTCGAGTCTTTCTTTTTGGCGTTGGGCAGGCCGATTTCGTCGGCGATGCGGCGCACCTCGGTCTTGTGCAGCTCTCCCACCGGGAACAAGGTCTTTGACAACTGCGCCTGGTTGAGCCTGTGCAAAAAGTAACTTTGGTCCTTGGCCGGGTCCAGGCCCTTGAGCAGTTCGTGCAGGCCGGTGGCCTCGTTCAGGCGCACACGGGCATAGTGGCCGGTGGCGATTTTTTCAGCGCCCAGGCGCATGGCGTGGTCTAGAAACGCCTTGAACTTGATCTCGGCGTTGCACAGGATGTCGGGGTTGGGCGTGCGGCCGGCCTGGTATTCGCGCAAGAACTCGGCGAACACGCGGTCCTTGTAGTCGGCGGCAAAGTTGACATGCTCGATCTCGATGCCCAGCACATCGGCCACGGCAGCGGCATCGACAAAGTCGATGTTGGATGAGCAGAACTCGCTGTCGTCGTCATCTTCCCAGTTCTTCATGAAGATGCCGATGACCTCGTGGCCCTGCTGCTTGAGCAGGTGCGCCGTCACGGCCGAGTCCACGCCGCCGCTCAAGCCCACCACGATGCGCTGTTTGTTTCCCTGTTGCATGGGAAGGATTATCGGCGCGGGAAGCGCCGAGAGGGCGGGGATGGATTCCTGCCCCCGATCAGGTCGAGGGCAGGCTCTTCGCAGGAATGACGGCGAATAACAGGCATGACGGTGTATTTCCGTCATCCTCGCGAATGCGGGGATCCATCCCCGCCCGGTTTGCCTTAGCCCTTGCGCGCCGCCAGCACGCGGTCCACCATCGCGCCGGCCTGACCGAGGTTGTTCATGGGGTCGCAAAAGCCGGCGAGTTGCTCGCGCGTGACGTGTTTGTTGATTTGCGGATGCTCGGCCAGCAGGTCGATCAGCGGGCGCTGCTGTTTGAGTGCGTCACGGCAGATGTCATAGACCAGGTCGTGCGCGTACTCGCGGCCGATGTAGGGGCCCAGGCCCATCATCACGGCTTCGGACATCACCAGGCCGTGCGTCATGTCGATGTTGCGGCGCATCTGCGCGGCGTCCACTTCCAGCCCCGCCAGGATGAACTTGGTCTGCTTGAGCGCGCCCGACATCAGGCAAAAAATCTCGGGCATGGCCACCCATTCGATTTCCCACGGGCCGGTCGAGCGCTCGTGGTCGGCCACCATCGCGTCCATCAGCGAGGCGGCCAGTTGGCGCACCACCGAGATGTTGGCGTGAATGTAAAGGCAGGAAATCGGGTTGCGCTTTTGCGGCATGGTGCTCGACGAGCCACGGCCGGGCGCGAAGGGCTCAAACACTTCGGCCACTTCGGTTTGCATGAGCAGCTTGACGTCCATGGCGATCTTGCCGAGCGAGCCGCCGACGATGCCCAGAAACGCGCCGACTTCAGCAAAGTTGTCACGCACGGTGTGCCAAGAGATCAGCGGCTGACCGAGGCCCAGCTCTTTCATGAGGCCGGCCTGGGTTTCCATGGCGCCGGTTTCCAGCGACGACAAGGTGCCCGAAGCACCCCCGAATTCGCCCACCAGCACGCGCGGCTTGAGTTGCTCCAACCGCTCGCGGTGGCGCTCGATGCCGGCCAGGATGCTGGCCATCTTGTAGCCAAAAGTGATGGGGGTGGCTTGCTGCAAATTGCTGCGGCCGATGATGGGCGTGTCGCGGTGCGCTTTGGCCAGCTTAGCGAGCGAGTCCGAGATGTCTTTCAGGTCGGCTTCGACCAGCGCCAGGCCTTCACGGATTTGCAGCACGGCGGCGGTGTCGGTGATGTCTTGCGTGGTGGCGCCCCAGTGACAGTACTCGCCGAGCTTGTCTCGGCAGTGGGCGTTGATCTGGTTGACCACGGCAATGATGGGGTAGCCGATCTGCTCGGTCTTGGCTTTGAGTTGGGCCCAGTCGATCTGTCTGAGCTCGCAGTTTTTGACAATTTCTTCAGCCGCTTCTTTAGGAATGATGCCGAGCTCGCCCTGCACCTTGGCCAACGCGCGTTCGATGTCGAGGTATTTGGCGGTGCGGTTCTCGTCGCTCCAGACATGGCGCATGGCTGCGTCGCTGAACATGTCGCCGAAGATCTTGGAGTCAATGATGGTTGAAGGCATGGTTTTTAAAGAAGTGAAAAAAGTCAGGATAAAAGATCAGGATGAAAAATCAGGATGAAGCCACGCGTACAGCACGGGCCAGCAGGCGTTCGGCGCGCAACAGCACGGGCCGGTCCACCATTTTCCCGTCAATTTGCAGCGCAGCGCCCCCGGCGGCGGCGCTGGTTTGCAGCACGCGCTGGGCCCAGGCCAGCTCTGAGGCAGTGGGCGCCAGCGCAGCCAGCACGGCGGCCACCTGTCCAGGGTGTATACACATCTTGGCGCCAAAACCCAGGCTGCGCGCCTGCGCCATGTCGGCGCTGACCTGCGACGCGTCCAGCGCCGGCGTGACACCGGCCACAGGCGCAGGCAAGCCGGCGGCGCGCGAAGCCAGCGCGATTTGCGCGGCGGCCATGTCCAGCATCAGGCTGTCGGCTGGCACGTCCAGGTCCAGCATGAAGTCCAGCGAGCCGAAGGCCAGGCGCGCCACGCCGGGTGCTTGCGCAATGGCTTGCACGGCTTGCAGGCCACGGGCGGTTTCAATCAAGGGCAGCACCTGACAGCCGCTGGGCAGCAGCGCCAGCACAGCGGCCACCTGCGCGGGCGACTCGCATTTGGGCAGCATCACGCAGCGCAGCGGCGAAGCAGCCAGCAAGGCCAGGTCGTCGGCATACCAAGGGCTGGCGTCATCATTGATGCGCACCAGCAGCCGGTCGGCCAGCGCGCTTTGGCTGTGCAGCCACTGCGCCACGGCGCTTCGCGCAGCGGCCTTGTCAGGGGGTGCCACCGCGTCTTCCAGGTTGAGGATGACGCGGTCGGCACCCGAGGCCAGCGCCTTGGCAAAACGCTCGGGCCGGTTGCCGGGCACAAACAAATACGTCAGCGCATCGGCCGCGACCTGTGTGGTCGCAGTCATACGGCGCCTTGTTCGCGCAGCGCCGCAATGGCTTCGGCGCTGTAGCCGTAGCGGCTCAAAATCGCGTCGGTGTGCTGGCCCAGCGCGGGCACGGCGTCCATGCGCGGCTCGCCGTGTTGCCACGAACCGGGCGGCAGCAGCGCGGGAATGGTGCCGGCCGAGGTGTCCACCTGTCGCCAGCGCCCGCGCGCCTTGAGCTGCGGATGCGCCCAGACTTCTGCCATGGTGTTGACCTGGGCGTTGGCAATGCCGGCGGTCTCCAGGCGCTCAGCCACTTGCGCGGCCGTCAGGCTGGCAAAGGCCTGCAAGATCAGCGCTGAGAGCTCGTCACGGGCGGCGCTGCGTTTGGCGTTGCTGGCAAATCGCGCCTCTGCGGCCAGTTCGGGTTGCAGCAAAACCTTGTCGCAAAAAATCTTCCACTCGCGCTCGTTTTGCAGACCCAGCATGACGGTCTTGCCGTCACCGGCGGCAAACGGGCCGTAGGGGTAAATGGTGGCGTGGCTGGCGCCAGTGCGCGGCGGCGGCGGCGCGCCGTCGAATGCGTAGTACAGCGGGTAACTCATCCACTCAGTCAGCGACTCCAGCATCGACACATCAATGCGCTGGCCTTCGCCGGTTTGCTGGCGGTGCATGAGCGCGGCCAGGATGTTGGTGTAAGCGTACATGCCGGCGGCAATGTCAGCCATCGAGTTGCCGGCCTTGGCGGGTGTCTCGGGCGTGCCGGTGATCGACACAAAACCGGCTTCGCTCTGGATCAACAGGTCGTAGGCTTTTTTGTCGCGGTAGGGTCCGGGGTTGGTCGGGTCATCGCCGTAACCGGAGATGTCGCAAACAATGATGCCGGGCTTGACTTTGGACAGCGCTTCAAACGACACACCCAAACGCGCCGCCGCGCCGGGTGCCAGGTTTTGCACCACCACGTCGGCTTCTTCGAGGATCAGGCGCATCAGCACTCTTTGCGCTTCTTCGTGCTTGACGTCCAGCGTCAGGCTTTCTTTGGAGCGGTTGGTCCAGACAAAGTGCGAGGCCAGACCTTTGACGCGCTCGTCATAGCCGCGCGCAAAGTCGCCCACGCCGGGGCGCTCGATCTTGATGACGCGAGCACCCATGTCGGCGAGCTGGCGCGTGGCAAAGGGCGCCGCAATCGCGTGCTCCAAAGTAACAACGGTGATGCCCTTGAGGGGTTGCATGGGTGCTTTCTTTGTCCTGTTGCAGGCAGATTCAGGTTTGCGCTTTTCAGGCCAGGGTGGCGACGGCGTCCATGGTCAGCCAGCCTTCGTGGTCCTGCGCCCACAGGCGCACGGTCTTGCCGTCGGCAGACGGTTCGCCGTGAACCGAGAAAGGATGGATGTCGAATGTCGGGCGCACTGCCTTGAACTCAAAGCGCAGCACCGGCACGCCCGGCATCTGGTGGCGCAGCAAGTCCATCAGCAGCGTGGCGATCAGCGGGCCGTGAACGATCAGGCCGGGGTAGCCCTCGACCTCGGTGACGTACTTGCGGTCATAGTGAATGCGGTGGCCGTTGAAGGTCAACGCCGAATAGCGAAACAGCAGCACGTCGTCGGGCACGATGTGCCGCGTCCAGGCTGCTTGCGCCGGCGCGGCCACGGGCGGTGGCGCCACATCGTCCGGCGTAGGAGCGCCGCGGTAGACGATGTTGTGGTGCTCGGTCAGCGCCACGGCCTCGCCGCCCTGACGGCGCACTTCATGGCGCACCTTCACAAACAGCAAGTTGCCGGTACGCCCGGTTTTTTCTTTCACATCAACGATGGTCGAAGTGCGTGACAGCGCGTCGCCCACCCGCAGCGGCTCGTGAAAGGCAAAGTCGCTGCCGGCCCACATGCGGCGTGGCAAAGGCACCGGCGGCAAAAAGCCTCCGCGCTTGGCGTGGCCGTCGGCGCCGATCTCGGACTGCGGGTAAATCGGCAAAAAATACAGCCAGTGCCACAGCGGCGGCAGCGGCGTGCCGTCGGCCGGCCGCTCGGCCAGCGCACCCGGCGGCCAGTCCAGCGTGGCCGTCAGCGCGGCAAACGGCGTGGCGGTGGCCGTGTCATGGACCGTCTCGCTGCGGCCCAACCAGTCTTGCAAGTTCACGTCTGTCCTTGGCGGGTTTATTCGGCTTTGATCTTAGCGGTACCAGTTCTTATGTAGGACCCTGGCCGTAAACGCTGGCGTCGGTGGTGATGACGGACAGCGGATGGCGTGCGCCGGCCAGGTAGTCGTCCATGCACTTGATCAGCAGCGGGCTGCGGTGGCGTTCGGGGCAGGCGCGAATGGCATCCGCGCTCAGCCACAGGGTGCGCACAATGCCTTTGTCCAGCGCCTGGCCGGCCACCAAGTCACCCAGCTCGCCGCAAAAGGCAAAGCGCAGATAGGTGATGTCGTCGCGCCCGTCAGCCAGCTGGCGCTGAAAGCGCGACAGGTAGACACCGACCAGCGCCGTGGGGCGGAAATGAAAAGCGGTTTCTTCCAGCGCCTCGCGGGCGCAGGCTTCGACCGGGCTCTCGCCCGGGTCCAGGTGGCCGGCCGGGTTGTTCAGGCGCAGGCCTTCGGGCGTGTGTTCCTCGACCAGCAAAAATTCGGTGATGCCGGCTACTTCGCGGGCAATGACGGCGGCGACCGTGGCACTGGGTTTCCAACGTGTTTTCATGCGCAAATTATCCCTTGGCAAAACCGGGCGCAAAACCCGGGGCGAAGTGCGCGCGCAAAAACTCGACCAGGCATTGCACCGCCATGGGCACCTGCGCTGACCAGGGGCGCAGTGCATAAATACGTTCACCGAAAAAACCTTGCGCCTGCCAGTCGGGCAACACCGGCACCAGCGCGGGCTGGCCGTCGGCGCCCGGAGGCGGCACGCTGAAGTCCGGCAGCAGGCCGATGCCCAGGCCGGCCAGCAGCGCTTCGCGCAGCACCTCGGAGTTGTTGGCTTTGAGGCAGCCGCGCACGTTCACGCCCACGCGCTCTTGCGCATCGGCCGGCGTCTTGCGGCTGCGCGCCTTCAGGGGGGCCGCGTTGCGCACAAAGGTCCAGCTGCCGCTGGCCGCGCTGGCACCGCCCAGGTACAGCAGGCAGTCGTGCGCCGCCAGCTCGGAGGGGTGCGCCGGCACGCCGCGCGCAGCCAGATACGCCGGGCTGGCCAGCAGCACCGAACGGGTTTCGCACAGCACCCAGGCCACATGCGTTTCGGGTGGCGTGTTGGTGTGGCGAACCGCCAGGTCAAAGCCTTCGTTGGCCAGGTTGACAAAGCGGTCTGTGAGTTCGAGCTCGATGTGAATGTCAGGGTAGCTTTTGAGAAAGGCCGCCGCGCAGGGCGCCAGGTGCTGACGCCCCAGCGCCACCGGCGCGGTCACGCGCACCAGGCCCCGCGGCGTGCCCACCAAGTCTTTGACGGCTGTATAGCTCTCACTGATCCGGCCAAAGGCCGGCAGCATGTCGTTAACGAGTTGCTGGCCGGCTTCGGTCAGGCCGACCGAGCGCGTGGTGCGGCGCACCAGCAGCACGCCGGCAGCGCGTTCGAGTTCGCTGATGCGCATGCTGGCCGAGGCCTTGGACACGCCCAGGCGGCGCGCCGCCTCGGTGAAGCTGCGCGTGGCGGCCAGCACGGTCAGCAGATGCAGGTCGGCCAGCAGCGGAGCCAATTGGTCAGAAGCCATGGCGCCAGATTAGCAGAAACGCCCGCCATTGTTCATTTGATTGAACAATGTAATCACCGATCCGGCATTATCAAAAGCGCCGTCCGCGCCTAGACTTGGCGCCATCCCAGCCTCTACACCAACACCCACACCAAGGAACCGCCATGAGTCAGAAACCCGCCACCATCGCCCATTACGTCAACGGCCATGGGGTCGCCGGCGGCTCTGCCCGCCTCCAAGCCGTCTTCAACCCCGCCACCGGCGCAGTCACCGGCCAGGTGGCACTGGCCAACGCCGCCGACGTGGACAGCGCCGTGGCTGCGGCCAAAGCAGCTTTTCCGGCTTGGGCTGACACACCGCCGATCCGCCGCGCCCGCGTCATGTTCAAGTTTCTCGAGCTGCTGAACCTGCACAAGGACCAGCTCGCGCACCTGATCACCGCCGAGCACGGCAAGGTGTTCACCGATGCGCAGGGCGAGGTCTCGCGCGGCATCGACATCGTCGAGTTCGCCTGCGGCATTCCGCAGCTGCTCAAAGGTGACTTCACTGATCAGGTGAGCACCGGC
Organism: Rhodoferax sp.; assembly: GCA_021737905.1. Lineage (GTDB taxonomy): Bacteria > Pseudomonadota > Gammaproteobacteria > Burkholderiales > Burkholderiaceae_C > Polaromonas. The sequence continues at coordinate 622 of JAIPDA010000044.1, read as the reverse complement.
ATCGACAACTGGACGCTGCGCCAACCGCTGGGCGTGGTGGCCGGCATCACGCCGTTCAACTTTCCGGTGATGGTGCCCATGTGGATGTTCCCGGTGGCGATTGCGGCGGGCAACTGTTTTGTTCTCAAGCCCAGCCCGATCGATCCGAGCGCCAGCCTGTTCATGGCCGAGCTGCTGAAAAAAGCCGGCCTGCCGGACGGCGTGTTCAACGTCATCCAGGGCGACAAGGAAGCGGTAGACGCGCTGCTGGTGCACCCGGACGTGCACGCGATCTCCTTCGTCGGCTCGACGCCGATTGCCAACTACATTTATGAGACCGGTGCGCACCACGGCAAGCGCGTGCAGGCCCTGGGCGGCGCCAAGAACCACATGGTCGTGATGCCCGACGCCGACCTCGAGCAAGCGGTTGATGCGCTGATCGGCGCCGGTTACGGCTCAGCCGGCGAGCGCTGCATGGCGATCTCGGTGGCGGTGCTGGTGGGCGACGTGGCCGAGCGCCTCTTGCCCATGCCCAAAACACGCGCTGAAAAACCCATCACCAAAAACGGTCTTCATCTGGACGCCGAAATGGGCCCCATCGTCACCGCTGCGGCCCACCAGCGCATCACCGGCTACATCGATC
>JAIPDA010000043.1 GCA_021737905.1 Rhodoferax sp. | reverse complement strand
CAAAGCCCAGCATGGCCACACCGATGGCCAGGCCCCAAACGCGCATGCGGGTCCAGTCGCCCATGCTGACAATGTCGCTCACCGCCCCCATGGTGCAAAAATGCGTGCGCTGCACGATGAAACCGAAAAGGCAAGACAGGCCGAAAGCGGCCCACAAAAGCTGTGAATTGAGAGATTGAAGTGCGGCGATGTCCATGACGGCATTTTAAAGCCGGATCAGGAGGGCCACTTTTACTTCATTTTGGCAAGACGCCCTTTGGCCAACGATGCCGCTTCGGATTCGGCATAGTCCTTGACCAGCTCCTCCAGCGTTTTGCGCGAAGCTCTGGCGTCTTTGAGCTCCAATTGGCAGTTAGCGATCGAGAGCATGGCCTCTGGCGCTCGAAGGTGCGCAGGCGAGGCGCTGACCAGCGCCCTGTAGTGGTTCAAGGCTTCTTTGTAATTGCGCTGGGAATAATTCAAATTACCCAACCAAAACAGCGCTGAAGGCTGGTAACCGCTGGCGGGGTAGCGGCGGACAAACTCGCTGAAAGCCGGCAAGGCTTGCGCAAAATCACCCTTGCGCATGGTGGCCAAGGCGCTATCGTAGTCGCGGATTTCGGCCGGCAGGGCCATGAACTCCAGACCATCCACGCTGACTTTTGAAGGCTCAAGCCGCTTGAGCCGGTCTTCAGTGCCCTGAACAATGTCTTTTTGCTGCCGCTGTGCATCTGCCAGGTCACGGGCCAATTGCTCGCTTTTGCCGCGCGAGTTGGCCAGTTCACTGCGCAGACCCTCGATCATGTTGGAGAGCTCCAGCAAACTGCGTCGCAGCTGCGTGAGCTGGGCATTGACTTGCTCAATCGACACGGCATTTTCATTTTTGGTCGCGCTCAGCTGCTCAGCGTTTTGCTGCTGCATCTGGACGTTTTGCTGCTGCATCTGGGCGCTTTGCTGCTGCATCTGGGCGCTTTGCTGCTGCATCTGGTCGACCTTCTGGCGCAACTCCAAAATGGCACGACGGGCTTCGTCGTCTTCAAAAAGCCCGGCCTGAGCCGAGCTGATGCACAGACAACACACAGCTGCAAAGACAGCTCTCAGGGCAAAAATGGGCATGGTTTGCAAAGCTTCAGTCCCCGGCTTCAGCGGTAGTTCACTTCAGCGCGGCGGTTGCGGGCATAAGACTCTTCAGTGCTGCCGGTCTGGGCGGGTTTTTCTTCGCCCAGGCTGACGGCTTCAATCTGACTTTCTGCAACGCCCAGCAATGTCATCGATCGACGGACTGCTTCAGCACGCTTTTGCCCCAGTGCGAGGTTGTACTCACGACCGCCACGCTCGTCAGTGTGGCCTTCAATGGCGATCTTGCGTACTTTATTGCTTGTCAAAAAGCGCGAGTGCGCATCCACCGCTGATTGAAACTCAGGGCGAATGCTGAAACTGTCATAGTCAAAGTAAATCACTCGGGCAACGCCGGCCGGGCCGGCAGCAGCACTGTCAGCACTGCGGATTTCAACAGGGGCAACAGCACGACCAGATACGCTGGGCGCAGGTGCAGGTGCAGGCGCAGGCGCAGGCGTGGGGGCCTGTAGCGCTGCGGTAGGTGAACCACCTCGATCCTCCACGGCGACGTCATTGAGCTTGACGTTGGAGCCGCAACCCACAAGCGTGAGAGACAGCGTTAAGGCAGAAAGCAGGGAAAAGTGCACTTGTTTCATAGAAAATATCTCCAAATAAACCATCAAAGAAACTCTAACTTATCGCGTAAAAGGCGCCCAGTCAGGCTCACGGATATCGCCGGCGGCGCCCGTCAAACGGGCTTTGACTTTACCGTCCAGAGTGCTTGTCATCAAGGCCTCGCGACCTTGCTGCTGTGTAGCATAAACAATGAGCCTGCTGTTCGGCGCAAAACTCGGGTTCTCATCGGCACTGGTGTCGGTGATGGCTGTACTCACGCCACTGGCCAGGTCCATCACATGCAGTTTGAAAGCACCGCCAATGCGCGAGATGTAAGCCATCCAGCGGCCGTCCTGGCTCAAGGCCGGCGAAATGTTGTAGTTGCCCGAGAAAGTCACGCGCTGCGGATTGCTGCCGTTGGCCGCCATTTTGTAGATCTGGGGCGCACCGCCACGGTCGCTGACAAAGTAAATGCTTTGACCATCGGGGGTGTAAGTTGGCTCGGTGTCAATGCTGGGGGACTGGGTCAGGCGGCGCGGCTCGCTACCGTTGACATCCATCGCATAAATCTGCGAACCGCCATCGCGGCTGAGCGTGGCCACCAGTTGGCGGCCGTCTGGCGACCAGGCAGGCGCGCTGTTGGAGCCCTTGAAGTTGGCCAGCAAACGCCGTTTGCCGGTGGCCACATCGTGCGAATAAATAACCGGTTTACGCGACTCAAACGAAACATAAGCCAGTTGTGTGCCCGTCGGCGACCAGGACGGCGAGATGATCGGCTCAGGGCTGATCAGCGCCGACTGTGCGTTCTCGCCATCAGAGTCGGCAACCCACAAATTAAAGCGCGTTCCGGACTTGGTGACGTAGGCAATACGGGTGGCAAAAATGCCTTTTTCACGCGTTAACTTTTCATAAATGAAATCAGCCACGCGGTGAGCAGCCAGTCGCAGGTCAGCGGCTGACACCAGATGGGTTTGACCGCCCAAATCCTGGCTGCGAACCACGTCCCACAAGCGCACACGAACATCAAAACGGCCATCTGCCAAAAGCGTGATGCTGCCGGTGGCCACCGCGTCAGCGCCGCGCTGGCGCCACATGCCGGCATCAAGCCGTGTGTTTTCATCGGCTTTCAGGCCTTCTGCGTCCACAGCTCGAAACATACCGCTGCGCTCAAGATCGGCACGCAAAATCGCACTGATTTTTTGGGGCGCCTGCGATTCGCCTGTGAAGACTGGCAAGGCAATGGGCAACTGTGTCAGCCCAACCCCGGAGACTTCAACCCGAAATTGCGCCCACGCCGGCATGGCAGTCAAGCCTAGCAGGCCGGCGGCGGAAATGGCCTTGAGTGCGGCGCGTCTTTCAAAATTGGCAAAACTCACATCATTTTTCACGTTGTCGGCCCGGGCTGTCGATGAACATTGCATTTTGCACTTTTTGCATCAGTCCCAATAGTAACAAGTCAAGATGACACTCATGCCGCGCTTTCATGGGCAAATACACCTAGTTTTGAAGGAAATCCGGCTTGGCCGACAGCCGCGGAACATCCCTGATAATCCAATCCAACGCGCAAGCGCCAAGTTTTCTGGCGATCCAACCCGATTGGTTTCCTTTTTTATAAGCGCCTGGCTTTTGACTAAAACTTCAACACCGCTTCAGACCCCTCTTCTGCGCAGCGCCAGCCTGCGCAGCAGTTTTAAAAGACTCTGGCCTTTTTTCAGTGCCTCAAAGTCAGGCTGGGCAGTGGCCATCGCAGCAACCGTGCTGGGTTCAGCGACTGAGCCGATGGTGCCGGCATTGCTCAAGCCTTTGCTGGACCGCGGTTTCAAAACAGACGGCAACTTAGACATCTGGCTGGTCCCCTTTTTCCTGATGCTGCTGTTTGGTGCGCGCGGTTTGACTGCCTTTGTTGCCCAGTTCGGCCTGGCCAGGGTCACCAACCTGGGCTTGCAAAAACTGCGTGCAGCCATGTTTGACAAACTGCTGAGTGCCAAGCTGGCGCTGTTCACAGATCAAAGCTCCAGTGCCATTGCCAACACGGTAGTCTACGAAGTACAAAACGGCTCGCACCTGTTGGTCAACGCCGTCATGCGGCTGGCCCGCGATGTGTTGAGCGTGCTCGCCCTCGTGGCCTACCTGCTCTACCTCAACTGGAAACTGACGCTGGTGGTCGGCCTTATGTTTCCAGCGGTGATCGTCGTTGTTCGTGTGCTGTCCAAACGACTTTACCGGTTGACCAAAGAAAGTCAGCGCGCTACCGACGAATTGGCTTATGTGGTCGAAGAAAACGTACTGGCGCACCGGGACGTGCGACTTCACGGGGCGCAGACAGTGCAAGCCGGGCGCTTTCATCTGCTCAGCGTTTCATTGCGCAACCTGTCAATGAAGTCAACCGTCACGCATGCCGGCATGAGCGCATTGACGCAGTTGATGGCGGCCGCAGCACTGTCGGCCGTGATTTCAATTGCCTTGATTCAAAGTGCCCAGGGCGCCACCACAGTTGGCAGCTTTGTGGCGTTCATCACCGCCATGCTGCTCTTGATTGCGCCCATTAAAAGTCTTTCGGATGCGGCTACGCCGATCACGCGCGGCCTGGCTGCACTCGAGCGCGGCGTGCATCTGCTGGATTTGATTGAGGACGAAAGCAGCGGCAGTTTCAAACTGGCGCGGGCCTCGGGCGATATCCGCTTTGAAGGCGTCTCACTGCGCTACAAAGACGATGCTGCAGCGGCGCTACAAGACATCAGCTTGCGCGTTCAACCGGGCGAAACGGTGGCCATTGTCGGCACCTCCGGCTCCGGAAAAAGCTCTTTGGTTAACTTGCTGCCGCGCTTTAGAGACCCGAATGCGGGACAGATCCTGCTCGATGGTGTACCGCTGCAAGACTGGAACCTGGGTGCATTGCGATCGCAAATTGCATTTGTCAGCCAGCACGTGGTGATGCTCAATGACTCCATTGCCAGCAATGTCGCACTCGGTCAGCAGCTAGACCGCCAGAAGGTGATCACTTGCCTGCAAGCTGCCAACCTCGAAAAATTCATTGCTGAACTGCCGCAAGGCATAGACACCTTGTTGGGTCATAACGCGATGCAATTGTCGGGCGGACAAAGGCAAAGGCTGGCCATCGCCCGCGCGCTGTACAAGGATGCGCCGATTTTGATTCTGGACGAGGCCACCTCGGCGCTGGACACAGAGTCAGAGCAGGCTGTGCAACAAGCAATCGAGCGCCTTACATTGAGCCGGACATCGCTGATCATTGCGCACCGCTTGTCAACCATCCAACATGCTGACCGCATCCTCATGCTCGATGGCGGCCGTTTGATTGAGTCCGGCACGCACGCTCAATTACTGGCTCAGGGCGGGGCTTACAGCCACCTCTACAAGCTGGGCTTTAGCAATGATGACGCAAAGAGTCAGAGCAACACAATGTCGTAGTGCTCTTGGGCCATGGCAGCTTCGGACTGCAGCGAAATCGGTTTGCCTATGAATTCACTCAAGCCCGCCAGATGCTGACTTTCCTCGTCTAAAAAGAGTTCTATCACTTGCGGCGAGGCCACCACCCTGAATTCACGCGGATTGAATTGCCGGGCTTCACGAAGTATTTCCCGCAAAATGTCGTAACTCACGCTGCGCGCCGTTTTGACGATGCCCTTGCCAGTGCAAACACTGCAAGGCTCGCACAGCTGGTGAGACAGCGATTCACGCGTGCGCTTGCGCGTCATCTCAAGCAGCCCCAAGGCTGAAAAGCCATTGACCGTTGTCTTGATGCGATCACGCTCGAGCTGCTTTTTAAATTCGGCCAGTACGGTCTCACGGTGGTTGTCCCGCAGCATGTCGATGAAATCCACAATGACAATACCGCCCAAGTTACGCAAACGCAGCTGCCTGGCAATGGCTTGCGCAGCCTCGAGATTGGTCTTGAAGATGGTCTCTTCTAAATTGCGCGCGCCTACAAAACCACCGGTGTTCACATCCACCGTGGTCAAGGCTTCAGTCTGGTCCACAACCAGGTAGCCGCCGGACTTGAGTTCGACGCGTCTACCGAGTGCGCGGGCAATCTCTTCGTCAATATTGAATAAATCAAATATCGGTCGCTCGCCTGTGTAGAGCTGAATTTTGGAGCGGGTTGCCGGCATGAACTCTTCTGCAAAAGCTTTCAACTGCTCGAATTGCTCGCGCGAGTCGACTCGAATCGACTGGGTTGCCTCAGAAGCCACGTCGCGTAGCACCCGCTGCAGCAGGTTCAAGTCCTGGTGCAACACCGAGCCTGGCGGCAAGCGCAAGGAGGCTTCTTTGATGCGCGTCCAGGTTTTGCGCAAATAGAAAATATCTTCACCAAGCTGTGCATCACTGGCGTCTTCTGCGTTGGTGCGCAAAATAAAACCGCCGCCGGCTTCGCCGGCCAGCGCTTGCAGCCGTTCGCGCAATTCTTCGCGTTGCTTGGGCGCAATTTTTTGGGACACACCAATGTGTTGGTCTTGCGGCAGAAAAACCAGCAGCCGTCCTGCAATGCTGATTTGCGCAGTCAGACGGGCGCCCTTGGTGCCAATCGGGTCTTTGAGTACCTGCACCATCACGGCCTGACCCACGAAAAGCTGTCTTTCAATCGGTTCCGGCTGGCTGACTGCAGGCGCATGCCCTTTGGCTGCTTCGTTCTCGGCGTGCCGTTGGTTGATGCTGCTCATCAAGTCTGCAACGTGCAAAAAGCCAGTGCGGTCCAGGCCGATGTCAATGAAGGCAGACTGCATGCCGGGCAAGACCCGTACGACCTTGCCCAGGTACACATTACCGACAAGGCCGCGCTCGAGCGAGCGCTCGACATGCAGCTCTTGCACGGCGCCGTGTTCCACCACGGCGACCCGGCTTTCCTGGGGGGACCAATTGATCAAAATTTCTTGCGGCATGGGGATCGTGTTGATTTAAATTTTCAAACCGGCAGCGCGTAACATCTGCGCGCTTTCGTGCAAAGGCAAGCCCATGATGCCTGAATAGCTGCCGCTGATGTGCGTGATGTGCATGGCTGCTTGACCTTGCACCGCATAAGCGCCGGCCTTGCCCATAGGCTCGCCGGTAGCCACATAAGCCTTGATCTGGGCCGGCGACATGGCTGCAAAACTGACGTTGGACACACTCAGGGCTTCGCGGGTCTGACGGCCCTGCTGCACCGCCACTGCCGTCAGTACACGGTGCGTGCGGCCGGCCAGGGTAGTGAGCATGCGGCGGGCATGGCCGGGATCTAGCGGCTTGCCGAAAATTTCACGCCCCAGAGCGACCGTGGTGTCCGAACACAGCACTGGCGCAGCAGGCAAGCCACGGCGCTTCATACGCGCCACTGCCGCATCTAATTTGAGCCTGGTGACCCGCTTCACATAAGCCGCAGGCGCCTCGCGCCCATGAACGGCTTCCAAGGCTTCAGAGTCTTCATCGGGGTCAGGCAAAAGCAATTCAAACGCCACGCCAAGTTGTGCCAGCAACTGCGCACGGCGCGGACTCTGCGAGGCTAAGTAAATAAATTCAGGCATAAAGGCTATTGTCAGGTCAGCGCAAGAGCCAGATTTCCCGCCGGGCCGCCCCAAGGGAAATCACGCCCCCCTCGGGGGGCAGCGAACCACACGCAGCGGGGAGCGTGGGGGCAAGGTCTACTCTCGATGGTAAGGATGGTTCACCGTGATGCTCCAGGCGCGGTACAGCTGCTCGATGAGCAAAACACGCACCATGGCATGCGGCAAGGTCAGGTCCGACAGGCGAATGCGCTCATGGGCTGCTTGCTTGAAGGCCGGGTCCAGCCCGTCGGGTCCACCAATGACGATAGCGACGTCACCGCCTTCACGCTGCCAGAAAAGCAGTTTGTCGGCCAGCGCCATGGTGGTCACGGCCGTGCCACGCTCGTCGAGGGCGACGACACGCATACCTTTGGGTATGACGGCCTCGATCCGGGCGCGCTCGGCTGCCAGCAAGTTTTCCAGGGTCTTGGAGGCGCGGGCCTCGGTCTTGACTGCCTTGAGCTCAACCTTGAGTTCAGGCGGAAATCGCTTGGCGTAATCGTCGTAGGCGGTTTGCGCCCAATCGGGCACACGTTGACCGACCGCGACAATCAGCAGCTTCATGCGCTCCGAGTTGTTTTCTTGGCGGCAACCTTTTGAGGCGCCGCTTTTTTGGCAGCCGGTTTTTTCAGTGCGGCAGTCTTGGCGGCCAGGGTCTTGGGTGCAGCCGTCTTGGCAGCGACCTTGGACGCCGGCTGGGCAGTGGATTTGGCCGGTGCGCGCTTGGCAGCGGGTGCTTTGGCAGGCGCTGCAGCCGATTTGGACACTTTGCGCGCAGCCGGTTTGGCTGACTTGGCACTGGCCGGTGCCGGCTCACCGCTGGCACGGCCGGCTTTTCTGGCGGCATTGCGAGCGGCGGTGCGGGCGGCCGTACGACCACCCGGGGCTTGAGCGACTTCAGCCTCGGCAGCGGCCAAAGCAGCAGCACGTGAGGCCTTGGATACGGGCGCTGCAGCGCCGAGTTTGAGCTTGACCGGCTTGTCCCCCCAAAGCTCTTCGAGGTGGTAATACTGGCGGATGGTGGGCTGCATGATGTGCGCAACAGCAGCGCCACAATCGACGATGATCCATTCGCCGTTTTCTTCGCCCTCAATGCGGGGCTTGCCAAAGCCTGCTTCACGCACAGCATCGCGAACGCTGGCGGCCAGTGCCTTGGTCTGACGGTTGGATGTGCCGGAAGCGACGATCACCCGCTCAAACAGGGAAGTGATGTGCTCTGTATCAAAGACTTGAATGTCCTGCGCCTTGACGTCCTCCAGGCCATCGACGATGGCGCGCTGAAGTTTTTGGATATTTTTAGATGCGCTGGTGTGGGTATCGTTCATGCAATGTTGCTCAAGGGGTAATAGGGGTGCTCTGGTAGAGCATGTGCTGGGAAATATAAGCCGCCACATCCTGCGAAATCAGACCTTGCAGGTCGTCCTGGACACGGCCAGGATCACGGTCCTGGGCCGCTAATCGCAGGCGGATCTCGGTCGCACTGACTGGCATGGCGGGAAATTCCAGGGGCAAAAAATCGGGCAAAGCGGACGGGCGATCGACCGGATGCGCTGACTTGCCACGCTGCGGCAGGCGTTGTGCTACACAAACTGTAGCTATCTGAAGTATATCCTGCCACCTGCGCCACTGATTGAAGGCCGCCAGCTGGTCACCACCAATCACCAGAAAAAGGACACTGCCCGCCTGCTCCGCCATCAAGGCCTCGAGCGTGTCAATGGTGTAGCTTGAACCTTCACGGCGCAGCTCGCGGTCATCAACAATCACGCCGGGCAGCCGGGAAAAAGCAAGCGTCGCCATTGCCATGCGGTGATCAGCCGGGCTAAGTGGGCGACTCTTGTGCCAGGCAAAGCCTGTCGGAATAACCCTGAGCTCGTCCAGTTGAAGCTGCACTATGGCGGCAGCTGCCAAAGCGACGTGAGCACAATGCGGCGGGTCAAAGGCGCCGCCAAAAACGCCAATCCGTCTGGGCAAGGCCGGGGTATTGAGCTGACTCAAACCCAGTCCCTGCGCACCAGGAAGTCACGCGTCAAAGCCGCTTCAGCAGACTCCGGCGGGTCTTCGCGTCGATAGGACCAGCTGCACAGCGGCGGCATCGACATGAGGATGGATTCGGTACGGCCGCCCGATTGCAGCCCGAAATGCGTACCCCGGTCCCACACCAGGTTGAACTCGACATAGCGCCCGCGCCGATAGAGTTGAAAGTCGCGCTCATGTTGCCCGAAGGGTGTGCTCTGCCTGGCCTCCACGATGGGCATATAGGCTGCCAAGAACGAATTGGCCACGCTTTGCAGCATCTCAAAACTGCGCTCCATGCCCAGTTCGTTGAAATCATCAAAGAAAACTCCGCCTATGCCGCGTTGCTCCTGCCGGTGTTTCAGGCAAAAATACTCGTCACACCAAAGCTTAAAGCGCGGGTACTTGTCTTCGCCGTAAGGCGCCAAAGCGTCCTTGCAGACCTGGTGAAAATGCACTGCATCTTCTTTGAAGGCGTAATAAGGCGTGAGGTCCATGCCACCGCCGAACCAGCAAACCAGCTCACCGGAAGCGGGCGTGGCGGCGATCATGCGCACGTTCATGTGAACCGTTGGCACATAAGGGTTGCGCGGATGGAAAACCAGAGAAACGCCCATGGCTTCAAAGGGAGCGCCTGCTAACTCGGGGCGGTGCTGGGTGGCCGAGGGTGGCAATGAAGCGCCACGCACATGCGAAAAACCACAACCTGCACGCTCGAACACCTTGCCCTGCTCGAGAATTTGCGTCAGGCCATTGCCTTGGAGCGGCTCGCCGGGTGCTTTTTCCCAGGCATCAGCCACAAAACTGCTGCCATCTAAAGCCGCTACGGCAGAAGTGATGCGCTCTTGCAAACCCAGCAAAAAAAGCCGGCCGGCTTGCGCAGAGATTGTGTTCATGATTTTTTCTCCTGCTCCAAGAGTTGGATGGGCGCAGCCTGCCCGGGCCTGTAGCCTCGCACACCTACGTAGACGAGCGCAATGTCTTGCATGTCTTGCACAGTGTCACCGCTCAATTGCATATAGTGCCTGAGCATCAGGGTTTTTTTCGAATAATCAAGCGAAGCCAGAGCCAAAGGCACGCCAGCTTCCAAGGCGACCCGGTAAAAACCGCTGCGCCAACCCGGCTGGTAACTGCGCGTTCCTTCTGGCGACAAGGCCAGCCAGAAATAACTTGACTCCGCTTTTTTGCGTTGGATCAAGGCCACCATTTGCGCGACCACGCCCGAAGCTGCCTTGCGCATGAGCGGTACACCACCTAGCCAGCGTAACCAGCGGCCGAATACGGGGATGGTAAATAGAGAATCCTTGGCCCAGAACTTCACCTCAATGCCCATGGCCCATTTGAGCAGCATGGCCACCGGGAAATCCCAGTTGGAGGTGTGCGGGTACAGGATCGCCACCCCTTGCAAGGCGGGTAAGCCCTGAAAGTCGATTTTCCAGCCCATCCAGCGCAGCAGCTCCCGCGCGATGCGGCTGCCCTGAAACTGAACCGGCATGGTCTGGTCTATCTTCACAAGGCCGGTGTGTACAGAAGAGTTTTCGAGCATCAGGATTTGATGGCCCTAAAGCCAATGTCAGTGCGGAACTGCGCGCCCGCAAAAATGATGCCGTCGGCGATTTCATACGCACGCTTTTGGGCTTCTTTGACCGTGTGTCCCAGCGCGGTCACGCACAGCACGCGTCCTCCCGCGCTCAGCACCTCCCCTTTGCCGCCCTGCCCAGGCGGCGGCGTCACGGTGCCGGCATGAAAAACCATGGCATTGGCCTGCTTCAAACTGTCTAGGGACGGCAGGCCCGTGACGAGGTCACCCTTGCGCGGGTTCAGCGGGTAGCCATGCGCCGCCATCACCACTCCCAAAGCGGGGCGGCGGTCCCAGTCCAATTCGATCTGATCAAGCTGGCCCGAGGTCGCAGCCATCATCACGTCAAACAAATCAGACTTCAAGCGCATCATGATCGGCTGGGTCTCGGGGTCCCCCATGCGGCAGTTGAACTCCAGTGTTTTGGGCTGTCCCTGCGCATCAATCATGAGGCCGGCGTACAAAAAACCAGTGAAAGGAATGCCGTCTTGCGCCATGCCTTTGATGGTGGGCAAAATGATCTCGCGCATCGCACGGGCATGGATTTGCGGTGTGACCACCGGGGCCGGAGAGTAAGCGCCCATGCCACCGGTGTTGGGGCCGGCGTCGCCGTCAAGCAGACGCTTGTGGTCCTGGCTGGTGGCCAGCGCGGTGACGTTTTTACCGTCGCACATGACGATGAAGCTGGCCTCTTCGCCTTGTAAAAACTCTTCAATCACAACGCGAGCGCCGCCCGCATTGTGTGTCACGCCCAAGGGGTTGGCGCCTGTCTCAGGGGCCAGCATGAAGTCAATCGCCTGATGCGCCTCGGCCAGCGACATCGCCACCACCACGCCCTTGCCGGCGGCCAGCCCGTCCGCCTTGACCACAATGGGTGCGCCTTTTCGCTCGACATAAGCGTGCGCAGCCAGCGGGTCACTGAAGCTTTCGTAATCTGCCGTTGGAATGCCGTGACGCTTCATGAAGGCCTTGGAAAAAGCCTTGGAACTCTCCAGCTGCGCCGCGGCCCGGGTGGGGCCAAAAACCCTCAGACCGTGGGCGCGGAATTCGTCCACAATGCCGGCGGCCAAGGGCTGCTCGGGGCCGACCACCGTCAAGGCAATTTTTTCTGACTGCGCCCAGCCGCGCAAAGCCTGCACGTCGGTGATGGCGATGTTTTCAAGCCGGCTGTCGAGCGCCGTGCCGCCATTGCCGGGCGCCACATAAACCGCCTGGACTTTGGGGGACTGCGCCATTTTCCAGGCCAGCGCATGTTCGCGTCCACCGCCGCCCACAACCAAAACTTTCATTTCATTGCTTTCAATGTAGTGTGCTGCCCGATCACACGGGCGCCGTGCAGCCGGTCATCCAAGAGAAATGGCTGCGTTATGAAAGACGTCCTGGGTGTCGTCCAGATCTTCCAGAATGTCAAGCAATCTTTGCATTTTGGCGGCATCGTCACCCGTCAGATCAATCATGTTGTCAGCGCGCATGGTGACTTCTGCCATTTCCGGCGTTAGACCGGCAGCACTCAGCGCATTTCTGACTTTTTCAAAGTCTGTATAGGGCGTGAGCACCTCGATGGCGCCTTCATCGTCCGTGATGACGTCGTCAGCGCCGGCTTCGAGAGCGACTTCCATGACTTTTTCTTCACTCACCCCGGGCGCAAAAATCAACTGCCCGCAATGCTTGAATTGAAAGGCCACAGAGCCTTCCGTGCCCATGTTGCCGCCGTGCTTTGAAAAAGCATGGCGCACCTCGGCCACAGTGCGCACGCGGTTGTCCGTCATGCAGTCGACGATGATGGCCGCGCCACCGATGCCGTAGCCTTCGTAGCGCACTTCCTCGTACTGGATACCTTCCAGGCTGCCGGTGGCCTTGGCAATGCCGTATTTGACGTTTTCAGCAGGCATATTGGCCGCCTTGGCCTTGTCAACGGCCAGGCGAAGACGCGGGTTGGTGCCCAAATCACCGCCCGCCATGCGGGCGGCAACCATGATCTCCCGCATGGCCCGGGTCCTGATGCGCTGGCGTTTTTCGTCCTGCCGGGCCCTGCGGTGTTGAAAATTCGCCCATTTACTGTGTCCGGCCACGA
>JAIPDA010000042.1 GCA_021737905.1 Rhodoferax sp. | reverse complement strand
ATGGTTAAGCGGTGTGTTGTGTACGGCTGGTTTTTTGTCCGCGTCCAAAGGCTGCATCAGGTCAACTTCGACCTTGAAAGGCCCAGCGCCCAGGGTGCAAATATCTTCATCGACATTCTCACGCTCACTGACAAAGTGACCATCAACACTCAGCCCGAGCATGTCCACCCACAGCGTGCGCAATCGGTCTTTGCTGGTGCCGCCTATGGCAATTTGTTGGATACCCAGTACCTTGAACGGCCGGTTCATGACATTGCAATCTGGCGACGACCCACACGGTAGGTAACACCTAGCGCTACCGCGCTTTCAAGATGCGGCGTTCCTGCTGGAAGTCTAAAGATATCGCCCACACCGTAACGTGTCTCAACACCGGCCACGCTGATGGTGATCTCGCCGGCCGTAATCAAGGCACAGGCATCAAAAGTATGCTGATGCAAACCCATCAGGTATCCAACAGGTTTTTCCACAGTCACAATTTCACCGTAAGACTGCGCATGCAAAAGTGCCTCGAATTCAGTCAAGTTCATGGTCAATGCTCCCTGGTAGATGCGCTCAGTGAATGTTGATAGCTCACACAAACTCGACGATGGCCTGGTCTACCGACAGAGATTCACCCTCTTTGGCCAGCACTTTAGAAACAACGCCGTCTGCCACCGCAAACAAGACATTCTCCATCTTCATGGCCTCGATGACAGCAACACGCTCACCGGCTTGTACTTTTTGACCCGCCTGCACGGACACGTTCACCAACAAGCCGGGCATGGGTGAGAGCACATAGCGGCTCATGTCAGGCGGCGCTTTAAAGGGCATGAGCGCATGCAACTCGGCGGCACGCGGTGACAGGACCATGGCGTCCAAGCGAGCGCCGTTATGCGCAATGCGAATTGCCAAAGGGTTCTTACCAAGGCCGCGTTCCACCTGCGCCGAAAACGGCTGACCGTTGACCGTACCGCGTAAACGCGCGCCACCGAGATGCCAGTCGCTGCAGATTTCATAGGTCTTGCCGCCGGTTTCCACCGCGCTGGAACCCGACACCGCCTGGAAGTCACACACCCGCGCTGCTTGCGAAGTGTTGTGGCCCTTAGCCCCCATGCCAATCACCACAAAATCCTGGCTCACCGTGATGCCATGGCCAGGCAATTGCCCGCTAATGCCTGCAGCGCGGCTGAGCATGCGTCGGTTGACATAAGCGGCCAGCGCCACCAGAAAGTCAGGGTCATCGTGCGGCACGTCTTCAGCCTTGAAACCCTGGCTGTAGTTTTCGGCAATAAAGCCGGTGTTGAAGTCGCCCGCCACAAACTTGGGGTGCGCCAGCAAGGCGGCCTGAAATGGGATGTTGCTGCTGATACCGCGAATCACGAAGGCATTGAGCGCTTCTCGCATCTTGGCGATGGCATCCATGCGGTCTTTCCCGTGAACGATGAGCTTGGCGATCATCGAGTCGTAGTACATCGGAATCTCGCCGCCGTCCTGCACGCCGGTGTCTACGCGCACACCTTGCAACTGAGCCGTATCCGAAGCAAACATGGTTTCTTGCGGCGGCTGAAAACGCACCAGCCGGCCAGTTGACGGCAGAAAATTGCGGAAAGGGTCTTCTGCATTGATGCGGCACTCGATCGCCCAGCCTTCTCGCTTGACCTCTGTTTGGGTCAGCGGCAGTTTTTCGCCAGCTGCCACACGGATCATCAACTCCACCAAATCCAGCCCTGTGATGCACTCTGTGACCGGATGCTCGACCTGCAAACGGGTGTTCATTTCAAGAAAGTAAAAGCTCTGGTCCTTGCCGACCACAAACTCCACCGTGCCGGCGCTTTGGTACTTCACCGCCTTGGCCAGCTGCACCGCCTGCTCGCCCATGGCCTTGCGGGTGGCATCGCTGATAAACGGGCTGGGCGCTTCTTCAATCACCTTCTGGTGACGGCGCTGAATCGAGCATTCGCGCTCGTTCAGGTAAAGCACGTTACCGTGGGCATCACCGATCAGCTGAATTTCAATGTGGCGCGGCTCTTCGACAAATTTTTCGATGAAGACACGGTCATCGCCAAAACTGTTGCGCGCCTCGTTGCGGCAACTGGTGAATCCTTCAAACGCTTCCTTGTCGTTGAAGGCCACCCGCAAGCCCTTGCCACCGCCGCCGGCGCTGGCCTTGATCATCACCGGGTAGCCGATGCCCTTGGCAATCTCGACGGCTTTTTCAGGCGTCTCAATCGCATCGTTCACCCCGGGAATGCAGTTCACGCCGGCAGCACCGGCCAGCTTCTTGGACTCGATCTTGTCGCCCATGGCTGCAATCGAATAGTGCTTGGGGCCGATGAAGATGATGCCCTCTTCTTCAACACGCTTGGAAAAAACGGCGTTCTCGCTCAAAAAGCCGTAGCCCGGGTGCACCGCCTGCGCGCCGGTTTGCTTGCAGGCGGCAATGATTTTTTCTGCCTGCAGGTAGCTGTCACGGCTGGGCGCGGGGCCGATGTGCACAGCTTCGTCAGCCAGCGCCACGTGGCGGGCGTCCTTGTCGGCATCGGAGTAAACCGCCACGGTCTTGATGCCCATCTTGCGGGCAGTGAGGATGACGCGGCAGGCGATTTCGCCGCGGTTGGCGATCAGTATTTTGGTGAACATGCTGGGGCCTTCTTTCATTTTTCTGGGGTCGCTGGGGGCATGGCGTATCCGCCTTCGCGAATGTCCTCCGCCTGCTTTGCAGGCTCCCCCTTTATTTCGCTGCGGTGGACACGCCATGCCCCCAGCTCAGAGGTGAGAATGAAGATCAGCATCGCAAATACAGCGCATTGAGGACTGGGGTGCCCGGAAGTTTTTCGCAGATAAAGGAGGAGGCCGAAGGCCGGGGGACACTGCGAAAAAATTTCGGGCACCCCGGTCCAGCGGCATCAACCCGCAAGCGCAATACGACAGACATCACAGCGGAATGTTCCCATGCTTGCGCCACGGGTTCTCCAGCTTCTTGTCCTTGAGCATGACCAAACTGCGGCATATGCGCTTGCGCGTTTCGTGCGGCAAGATCACATCGTCAATAAAGCCACGGCTGCCCGCCACAAACGGATTGGCAAACCGCGCCTTGTACTCCGCTTCTTTGGCCGCCAGCTTGACCGGGTCACCCTTGTCTTCACGAAAGATGATTTCCACCGCCCCCTTGGCACCCATCACGGCGATCTCGGCATTCGGCCAGGCAAAGTTCACGTCGCCGCGCAAATGCTTGGAAGCCATCACGTCATACGCCCCGCCGTAGGCTTTGCGTGTGATGACAGTGATCTTCGGCACCGTGCACTCGGCGTAGGCGTAAAGCAGCTTGGCGCCATGCTTGATGATGCCGCCGTACTCTTGGCTGGTGCCGGGCATGAAGCCGGGCACATCGACAAAGGTGATCACCGGGATGTTGAAGGCATCGCAAAAGCGCACAAAGCGCGCCGCCTTGACCGAGCTCTTGATGTCCAGGCAACCGGCCAGCACCAGCGGCTGGTTGGCAACGATACCGACCGACTGGCCTTCCATGCGGGCAAAGCCGATGATGATGTTCTTGGCGTACTCTGGCTGAATCTCGAAGAAGTCGCCGTCATCCACCGTCTTGGTGATGAGCTCCTTCATGTCATAAGGCTTGTTGGCGTTTTCAGGCACCAGTGTGTCCAGACTCATGTCCATTCGCTTAGCCGGGTCTGCGCTGGGGCGCACCGGGGCTTTTTCGCGGTTGTTCAGCGGCAGGTAGTTATAAAGCCGGCGCAGCATCAGCAGCGCTTCGACATCGTTGTCGAAAGCCAGGTCGGCCACACCGCTCTTGGTGGTGTGGGTGATGGCGCCGCCGAGTTCTTCGGCAGTCACTTCCTCATGCGTGACGGTCTTGACCACTTCTGGGCCGGTCACAAACATATAGCTCGAGTCTTTCACCATGAAGATGAAGTCGGTCATGGCCGGTGAATACACCGCGCCGCCGGCCGAAGGGCCCATGATCATGCTGATCTGCGGAATCACACCGCTGGCCATCACATTGCGCTGAAACACATCGGCATAACCGCCCAGAGACGCCACACCCTCCTGGATGCGCGCGCCGCCAGAGTCGTTCAGACCGATCACCGGCGCACCGACCTTCATGGCCTGGTCCATCACCTTGCAGATTTTTTCGGCATGCGCTTCCGACAAGGCGCCGCCGAACACCGTGAAGTCCTGGCTGAAGACAAACACCAGGCGGCCATTGATCATGCCGTAGCCGGTGACCACGCCGTCGCCGGGAATCTTGTTGTCCTGCATACCGAAGTCGGCGCAGCGGTGCTCGACGAACATGTCCCACTCTTCAAACGTGCCCTCGTCGAGCAGCACTTCCAGCCGCTCGCGCGCCGTCAGCTTGCCTTTGCTGTGTTGCGCATCGATGCGCTTTTGTCCGCCGCCCAAACGCGCAGCTGCACGTTTTTGCTCAAGCTGTTCCAAAATGGCCTGCATAGATTTTCTCTTTTGAAGTGTCAGTAAAGTGGATGCGAACGCTCAGGTGCGCTGTACATGCTTGTTGTGCGCCGCCAGCAACTGGCGCGCTGCGCTAGAAGCGGGCAGCTGACCGCTGGCCACTTGCGCAGCCAGCGCGGGCAGTAAGCTGGCAACGGCAGGGTCTTGCCGGAAGGCAGTTTTGAGACCGGCTTCGATGCGCTCCCACATCCAAGCCAGCGATTGCTGCTGGCGCCGCTGCGCCAGCAGCCCGTTGGCCGTTTGCAGCGCACGAAAGCGGCTCACCGCCGTCCAGAAGGTATCAACACCCTGGTTGCGCAGTGCACTGAGCTGCAACACTTGCGGATGCCAGTGCTGGTCGTACACCTCGGCTTGGGCCTTGCCCATGGCGTTGTTCACCAGGCCAAACAGCCGCATGGCTGAAGTAATTTGGGCCTGGGCGCGCATAGCGGCATCGGCGTCAATGTCGGCCTTGTTGATGACCACCAGGTCGGCCAGCTCCATCACGCCCTTTTTAATCGCTTGCAGGTCGTCGCCCGCGTTGGGCAGTTGCATCAGCACAAACATGTCGGTCATGTTGGCCACTGCCGTCTCTGACTGGCCCACGCCCACCGTCTCGACAATCACCACGTCATAGCCTGCAGCCTCGCAGACCAGCATGGCTTCACGGGTTTTCTCGGCCACACCGCCCAGCGTGCCACTGGACGGACTGGGCCGGATATAGGCGCGCTCATGCACAGACAACTGCTCCATGCGCGTCTTGTCGCCCAGGATGGAGCCGCCCGACACCGTCGAGGAAGGGTCAATGGTCAGCACTGCAACCCGGTGGCCCCGGGCAATCAGGTTCAAGCCCAAGACTTCGATAAAAGTCGACTTGCCCACACCCGGCACGCCGCTGATACCCAGGCGAAAGGCTTTTCCCGTGCGCGGCAGCAAGGCGGTGAGCAACTCGTCGGCCTGCGTCCTGTGGTCTTCACGCGTGGACTCCAGCAGCGTGATGGCCTTGGCGATGGCCCGACGCTGAACCATCGGGCTGTCAGCACCCAGCACTTGCGCCACAGGCACCGACACCGACACCGACACCGACGCCGACACAGACACCGTTCGCCCTGAGCTTGTCGAAGGGGTGTCATGGGCCGTGGGAGCAGAAAGAGATCCTTCGACAAGCTCAGGACGAACGGGTATGTTGGATTTTTGAAAGGGCTCAGGACGAACGGAAAAATTCGGCTCTTGAAAGAGCTCAGGGCGAACGGAAAAATTCGGCTCTTGAAAGGGCTCAGGACGAACGGGTATGGTGGATTTTTGGAAGGGCTCAGGACGAACGGAAAAATTCGGCTCTTGAAAGAGCTCAGGACGTACGGGCGATTTTGGATCTTGACCGGGCTCTATAGACACCGACTTCCCTGAGAACTCCGTTCGCCCTGAGCTTGTCGAAGGGGTGCCCGCGATGATGAGTGCAGAACGAGTGGATGTTTTGGATTTCGCCAGCGCTTTGACCTGCGCCCAATCGCCCGCCATCAGCGCTTCTTTTTTCGCTCGCGACCAACCCTTGATCTGCTGCTCAAAGGCGATGGCGCCTTCGCGTGTTTCAAACTCACCTTGCCAAACCAGCGCAACCGGCTTGCGCGTCGATGTGTAACCCACATTGCCGCTCTCGTGTTGCTGCAGGCGCAAATCAAGATCGTCGGTCTGGCCGGTGTAATACGAGCCATCTCCGCAGCGCAGCATGTAAACGTAAAAGGGCTTCATGCCGGATCGCGCCAATTCTTGGGCTCAGTTGGAGATTCTTCAGCCATCCATCGCTGGTGCGCCCGTAATTGCGCTGGATTCCGGTCTTTCATTTCAGACCCTGCGCGTGCGACTGCGCCCGGGGCAGACACCCACTCTGGCAGCCTCCCACCCATTGACGATGTCTGAAACTCGATCACGTGGCTACTCGCATTTTGGCTTCGACAAGCTCAGCCCGAACGGTAACGGGCAAGAATTCGTTAAAGGGCGTTTCACGCCAGAGCCTTCTTGATCTGCTCCAGCACGTCCTTGGCGCTGGCCGGGATCGGCGTGCCCGGGCCATAAATACCTTTCACACCAGCTTCGTACAGCATCTCGTAGTCTTGCTTTGGAATCACACCGCCGACGAAAACAATGATGTCGTCTGCACCCTGTTTTTTAAGTTCTTCAATGATGGCCGGCACCAGGGTCTTATGGCCTGCAGCCAGCGTGCTCACGCCGACGGCGTGCACGTCGTTTTCAATCGCCTGGCGCGCGCATTCTTCAGGCGTCTGAAAGAGCGGGCCCATGTCCACGTCAAAACCGAGGTCGGCAAAGGCCGTGGCCACCACTTTGGCGCCGCGGTCGTGACCGTCCTGACCGAGCTTGGAGATCATCACGCGCGGACGCCGGCCCTGAGCTTGCGCGAAGGCGTTGATTTCGGTCTTGAGGTTTTCCCAGCCTTCGGCCGAGTCATAAGCTGCAGCGTACACACCAGTCACCTTTTGCGTATCGGCGCGATGGCGCCCGTAAACAGTTTCGAGCGCGTCACTCACCTCGCCCACCGTGGCGCGCAGGCGCATGGCCTGGATGCACAAGTCCAGCAGGTTGCCAGTGTTGTTTTCAGCGGCAGCCGTCAGCGCGGCCAGTGCGGCTTGCACGCCGGCGTTGTCGCGGCCGGCCTTGATGGTTTTCAGGCGGGCGATTTGCCCGTCACGCACGGCCACGTTATCGATGTCGCGCGCCTCGATCGCGTCTTCGGTTTGGAGCTTGTACTTGTTGACGCCAACGATCACGTCGCGCCCGGAGTCAATGCGGGCCTGCTTTTCAGCCGCTGCCGCTTCAATCTTGAGTTTGGCCCAGCCGCTGTCCACGGCCTTGACCATGCCGCCCATGGCTTCGACTTCCTCGATGATCTTCCAGGCGGCGTCGGCCATGTCCTGCGTCAGCTTTTCCATCATGTAGCTGCCGGCCCAGGGGTCGATCACGTTCGGGATGTGCGTCTCTTCCTGGATGATCAGCTGCGTGTTGCGGGCGATGCGCGAGCTGAACTCGGTGGGCAGCGCAATGGCTTCGTCAAAGCTGTTGGTGTGCAGGCTTTGCGTGCCGCCAAACACCGCTGCCATGGCTTCGATGGTGGTGCGCACCACGTTGTTGTAGGGGTCTTGCTCGGTCAGGCTCCAGCCGCTGGTCTGGCAGTGGGTGCGCAGCATCAGACTCTTGGGGCTCTTGGCGTCAAAACCCTTCATGATGCGGCACCACAAGAGGCGCGCAGCGCGCAGCTTGGCCACCTCCAAATAGAAGTTCATGCCAATCGCCCAGAAGAAAGACAGGCGGCCGGCAAAGCCGTCCACGTCCAGGCCTTTGGCCATGGCGGTCTTGACGTATTCCTTGCCATCGGCCAGCGTGAAGGCCAGCTCCAGCGCCTGGTTGGCGCCGGCTTCCTGCATGTGGTAACCCGAGATGGAGATCGAGTTGAACTTGGGCATCTTCTGCGCGGTGTACTCAATGATGTCGCCGATGATGCGCATCGACGGTGCCGGCGGGTAAATGTAGGTGTTGCGCACCATGAACTCTTTGAGAATGTCGTTCTGGATGGTGCCGCTGAGTTGGTCTTGTGCCACGCCCTGCTCTTCAGCGGCCACCACATAGCCGGCCAGCACGGGCAGCACGGCACCGTTCATGGTCATGGAGACCGAGACTTTGTCCAGCGGAATCTGGCTGAAGAGGATCTTCATGTCCTCCACGCTGTCAATCGCCACGCCGGCTTTACCGACGTCGCCCGTGACACGCGGATGGTCCGAGTCATAGCCGCGGTGCGTGGCCAGATCAAACGCGACTGACACGCCCTGCCCGCCTGCGGCCAGGGCCTTGCGGTAAAAAGCGTTGGACTCTTCAGCGGTGGAGAAACCGGCGTACTGGCGGATGGTCCACGGGCGCACGGCGTACATGGTGGCCTGGGGGCCGCGGATGAAGGGCTCAAAACCCGGCAAGGTGTTGGTGAAAGGCAGGTCCTTGACGTCTTCGGCCGTGTACAGCGGCTTGACGGTGATGCCGTCCGGGGTTTGCCAATGGAGTGCATTCACGTCGCCCCCGGGCGCTGACTTGGCGGCCGCTTTGCCCCACTGGTCCAGGCTGGCGGGATTGAATTCAGGGGCTGAAGCTGGGTTATGACTCATGGCGCACCGATGTTGTCCGGGGGTGAACAGCCTCTCAACAAAAAAGGGAGGCTGCTGAAATGATTCCAAGCCGGCAGTTTACATCATTTATAATTATTTATGCAGAATTAAGATTGCGACTTTTTAAGCGGAGTCGACAAGCTTGGTTCGACCTTCCCTGCACTGCTTACCTGGAGCTGCCCCATGGCCGCTGTATCACTGACACCCCGCGCGCTTTACGAAGAAGTGGCCGAACTCCTGCGCCAACGAATCTTTAACCGGGAACTGGCGCCCGGCAGTTGGATCGACGAGCTCAAGTTGGCAGAGGAATACGGCATCAGCCGCACGCCTCTGCGTGAAGCCCTGAAGGTGCTGGCGACTGAAGGCTTGGTCACCATGAAGGTACGCCGCGGCGCTTACGTCACCGAAGTCTCAGAACGCGACCTGGCTGACGTCTACCACCTGCTGGCCCTGCTGGAAAGCGATGCAGCCGGCATAGTCGCCACCAAGGCGAGCGATGCGCAGCTCAAAGAGCTTGCGGCGCTGCACAAGGAGCTTGAAAAATCAGTCGGTCAGCGCGAGAAATTTTTTGAGCTCAACGAAGCCTTTCACATGCGCCTGCTGGCCATTGCCGACAACCGCTGGCGCGACCAGATGGTGGCCGACCTGCGCAAAGTGATGAAACTCAACCGCCACAACTCACTGCTCAAAAGCGGCCGGATTCAAGAGTCTCTGACCGAGCACCAGGTCATCATGGCAGCCCTGCTTGCACGCAATGCGCCGGCCAGCGTGGCAGCCATGCAAAAGCACTTCAGTAACGGCCTGGAAGCTGCAGCCTGAGTTGCTGCTCTGCGCGCCAGGGTTGAATCAGTCCAGCATTTTTTGCATGAACCTAGCGTGACCCAGGGCCGGGTCTAACTGGTAGGGGGCAAAGCCCTGACGCTGATAAAGCGCCAGCGCGCTGCGGTTGCCATCCAGCACTTCCAGCGTCAGCTTGCAGGCGCCTCGCGCCAGCGCCAGTTCTTCGACCAAGGCCAGCATCAACTCACCGATTCGGCGGCCCCGGTGACTGGCCAGCACCACCACATCGTGCACATTGACGAGTGGGCGGCAGGCAAAGGTCGAAAAGCCCTCAATGCAATTGATCAGACCGACGGCTTGGGCGCCGTCAAATGCCAGTACGCTGAAAGCTTGGGGGCGTGAAGCCAACGCTGGCGCCAGATGGCTTTTGGCAAATTCGCTCAAGGGCACACCGCCGCCAGCCGGATCACGGGCATAGGCGTCGAGCAGACTGACCAGCGCTTGGGCGTCGCCAGCGTTTTGGTAATCGGCCCGTCGAGCCGTGATGCGGTCGAAAGTCACAGGCCTCAAGGCAATTGCGCAGCAGCCACCAAACGCTCTGCACAAGCTTTGGCTTGAACCGCATCCCGGGCTTCAACCATGACGCGCAACAAAGGCTCAGTCCCGCTGGCACGGATCAAGATACGCCCAGTTGTACCCAACTCTGCCTCAACAGATTGAGTAGCCGCCATCAAGGCCGCACTGGCTTGCCAGTTGTGACCCGCTTGCAAGCGCAGGTTGATCAGCGTTTGGGGGAACAGCTTCACGTCAGACAACAACTGTGACAAGGGCTGGCCGCTGCGAACGCAAGCCTGCAAAACCTGCAGCGCGCTGACCAGGCCGTCACCGGTGGAATGCTTGTCAAGCGCCAGCAAATGGCCCGAACCCTCGCCGCCCAGCAGCCAGCCATTTTTCTCGAGCTCTTCCAGCACATAGCGGTCACCGACCTTGGCACGCACAAACTGCACGCCGCGCTCCTTGAGCGCCAGCTCCACCGCCAGATTGGTCATCAAGGTGCCGACAGCGCCGGGTACCGCTTCACCCCGGGCCAGACGCTCGCTCACCATCAAGAACAAAACTTCATCGCCATTGAACAAGCGGCCCTGCGCGTCGACCAGCTGCAGCCGGTCGGCATCGCCGTCCAGCGCAACGCCATAGTCGGCGCTGTTGGCCTTCACGGCCTCGATCAGGGCTTCCGGGTGGGTGGCACCCACGCCGTCATTGATGTTGAGGCCATTGGGTGCGCAGCCGATGCAGATCACTTCGGCGCCGAGCTCATGAAAGACCTTGGGTGCGATGTGATACGCCGCGCCATGCGCAGCATCGACCACGATCTTTAAGCCCTTGAGCGTGAGGTCGTTGGCGAAGGTGCTTTTGCAAAACTCGATATAGCGCCCTGCCGCGTCATCCAGCCGGCGCGACTTGCCCAGCTTGGCAGACTCAGCCCAGACGGGCGGCTCCTGCAAAGCTTCTTCGACAGAAATCTCCCACGCGTCGGGCAGCTTGCTGCCTTGTGCGCTGAAAAACTTGATGCCGTTGTCGGCAAAAGCATTGTGGCTGGCGCTGATGACCACGCCCAAGCTGGCCCGCACAGCCCGCGTCAGGTAGGCCACACCGGGTGTGGGCAAGGGCCCCAGCAGCACCACGTCGACACCGGCGGAGTTAAAGCCGGACTCAAGGGCGCTCTCTAACATGTAACCCGAGATACGGGTGTCTTTACCGATCAGCACCGTCGGGCGCTCTTCGCTGCGTTTTAAAACACGGCCCACGGCATGGGCCAGGCGCAGCACAAAGTCAGGCGTGATGGGCGGCTGGCCCACCGTGCCGCGAATACCGTCTGTGCCGAAATACTGTCTGCTCATGTCTGCAACTTTCTGTGGGCAAGAGCCCTTTTTTGTTTATTGTCTACGCACTCGCAAACGGGGTGGCGGCCGTCCAGACCTTGAGGGCCTGCACTGTGGGCCCTACATCATGCACCCGCAGCACACGAGCACCGCGCTCTGCAGCCAACAAAGCGGCCAGCACGCTGGGCAACAGACGCTCGCGCATGGGCAGTGGCTCGCCAGAACCGGCGGGCGCGCAGACGGCGCCCAGTGCAGACTTGCGCGACCAGCCCGCCATCAAGGGATAGCCCAGGCTCAAAAGCTCAGCCTGCCGCTCTAAAAGCTCGAAATTTTGCGCAACCGTTTTTCCAAAGCCAATGCCCGGGTCCAGCACCACACGCGCGCGGTCCACACCTGCTTCCAGCAGGCTCTGGGCTGCAGATTCCAAAAAAGTGCGCACAGCCGGCAAAACGCTGCCCGCCATGGGCGCGACCTGCATGGTTTGCGGGTCCCTGTGCATGTGCATCAGGCACACCCCGCAACGCGGATGCGCCTGCACCACTTGCAGCGCACCGGGTCGACGCAGAGCCCAGACGTCATTAACGACGTCAACCCCCAGATCCAGCGCGGCTTGCATGACTTCAGGCTTGTAGGTGTCCACCGAGACCGGCACGCCCAGCGTGACAGCGTGGCGCAGCACAGGCAGCACCCGCGCCAGCTCTTGCGCCAGTGGCAAAGGCGGGGAGCCCGGGCGCGTGGACTCGCCGCCAATGTCCAGCATGTCTGCGCCCTCTTTGAGCAACAGATCGCAATGGGCCAGCACGCGTGATGGATCACTTTCAGCAAAGTAGTGCCCACCATCGGAAAACGAGTCGGGCGTGGCATTGACGATGCCCATCACCACCGGGCGACTCAGGTCAATCAAAAAACGGCTGGTTTGCCAGAAGGTTTTCATACGCAAATAAGGCTGCACCAAGAAAAACCGGGGCCTAGCCCCGGTTGTCCATCATTTGCAGCTCGACTCAGGCAACCGTAGGCGCAGGGTCAGGCGTCACCGCCGGTGTGCCACCATCCGGCGGGTTACCGCCCACTGGTGGTGTGCGCGGCACCCAGTCTTTGGGCGCACGTGGGGCACGGCCGGCCATGATGTCGTCAAGCTGCTCGACGTCAATGGTTTCCCATT
Organism: Rhodoferax sp.; assembly: GCA_021737905.1. Taxonomy (GTDB): domain Bacteria; phylum Pseudomonadota; class Gammaproteobacteria; order Burkholderiales; family Burkholderiaceae_C; genus Polaromonas. Next base: position 495 of record JAIPDA010000042.1, on the reverse strand, counting down.
CAATCAAAGCTTTGGCCATCACGTGCATCTTGTCCTGGTTTTCTTCTATGAGCTTACGCGCCAGGCTGTATTGCATGTCAATGATGCGGCGAACTTCGGAGTCGACCTTTTGCATGGTCTGCTCGCTCATGTTGGTGGTCTTGGTGACTGAGCGGCCCAGGAACACTTCGCCTTCGTTCTCGGCGTAGACCATGGGGCCCAGAGCTTCGGTCATGCCGTAGCGGGTCACCATGTCGCGGGCAATCGAGGTGGCGCGCTCGAAGTCGTTGCTGGCGCCCGTGGTCATCTGGTTCATGAACACTTCTTCGGCAATGCGTCCACCAAACAGCATGCTGATCTGGCTGAGCATGTACTCGCGGTCGTAGCTGTAGCGGTCTTGGGCCGGCAGGCTCATGGTCACACCCAGGGCGCGTCCGCGCGGAATGATGGTGACCTTGTGCACCGGGTCGCATTTGGGCAGCAGCTTGCCCAGCAGCGCATGACCCGATTCGTGAT
>JAIPDA010000041.1 GCA_021737905.1 Rhodoferax sp. | reverse complement strand
AAATTGCACGAAGACTGGGGCACCACGCCAGCGGCCATCAGCAACTGCCTGGACGTGGCGGAGGCCACCGACACGCAGGTGGCCATTCACTCCGACACGCTCAATGAATCAGGCTTTGTGGAAAACACCATCGAGGCTACCCAGGGCCGCAGCCTGTGCGCCTTTCACACCGAAGGCGCGGGCGGCGGCCATGCACCGGACATCATGCGCGTGGTGGGCGAAGCGAATTTTTTGCCATCGTCCACCAACCCGACCATGCCTTACACCGTCAACACGCTGGACGAGCATGTGGACATGCTGATGGTCTGCCACCACCTGGACCCGTCGATTGCCGAAGACCTGGCTTTTGCCGAAAGCCGCATCCGCAAAGAAACGATTGCGGCTGAAGACATCTTGCACGACCTGGGCGCCATCAGCATGATGAGCAGCGACAGCCAGGCCATGGGCCGCGTCGGTGAAGTCATCATCCGCACCTGGCAAAACGCCCACAAGATGAAGCAGCAACGCGGCTCCTTGCCAGAAGACAGCGCCCGCAACGACAACTTCCGCGCCAAGCGCTACATCAGCAAGTACACCATCAACCCCGCGATAGCCCACGGCATTTCGCACGAAGTAGGCTCTATAGAGGTCGGCAAGTGGGCTGATCTGGTGGTTTGGAAACCGGCTTTTTTCGGTATCAAACCGTCCCTCATTTTGAAGGGTGGCTTCATCGCCATGGCCGCCATGGGCGACCCGAACGCCTCCATCCCGACGCCGCAGCCGGTGCATTACCGGCCCATGTTCGGTAGCTTTGGCGGCGCGGTGGCCCGCGGTTCGCTGACCTTTGTGTCGCAGGCGGCGCAAGCGGCGGGCGTGAAGGAACGCTTTGGCCTGGCCAAGAACCTCAGCGCCGTGAAAAACATACGCGGCGTGCGCAAGCAGCACATGGTTCACAACGCTTACCTGCCGCGCATGGAGATCGACCCGCAAACCTACCAGGTGCGCGCCGATGGCCAGTTGCTGACCTGTGAGCCTGCCAGCAGCTTGCCGATGGCGCAGCGCTACTTCTTGTTTTGAACCCTGTGGACATTCGGGTCGACGACTTGCAAGGCGACGCCATCAAGGACTTGCTGCGATTGCACCTGGACGCCATGCACCAGCACTCCCCGCCTGAGAGTGTGCACGCGCTGGATGTGGAAGCACTGCGCCATCCGACCATCACGTTTTGGACGGCCTATGCCCATGGCGAGTTGCTGGGTTGCGGGGCGCTCAAGCGACTTAGCCCTGACCACGGCGAACTCAAGTCCATGCGGACAGCCGATGCGCAGCTGCGCAAAGGCGTTGCGCGCGCCCTGCTTCGGCACATTGAATCTGCGGCGCGGGCTGAAGGCATGGGACGTCTCAGCCTGGAGACTGGCTCTACCGCGCCTTTTGCGGCGGCCCTTCGGTTGTACGCCTGCGAAGGATTCGTGGAGTGCGGCCCGTTTGGAGACTATGGCCTGGATCCCTTCAGCATATTCATGACTAAATCGCTGGGAAAATAGCCACGGGCAAAGTGATGGCTTGCAACCCTTCAACCTTTAAAGGCGCTATTTTGTGAAGCATCGTCGCCGTCCGCAGTTTTTTCGGAAGAAACCGGAGAGTCGGACGGATTGGATTGCAGCTCGAAACCGTGGGGGGTCGGGATCAGATGGATCTCGTCTCCCAATCTGACCTTCAGACGAGCGCACATCGCTTCGGAGAAAATGATCCCGAGACCATCACCCACTTCAATCAATTCAAGACGCTGCATGCCCATTCTCCTTTAGTCACAATACTATAGCCATGCTTCAAACTTCCAAAGTTATCTCCCAAGGCCACGGCCTGGCCCCCGTGCTGCTTAAACGCGCTGCCACCGTCGAGCTGGACTGGGATGTGCGCCAGAAAAGCCGCTTCGACACCACTGACTCGCTGGGTCGCCACCTGGGTGTTTTTTTGCCGCGCGGCACGCTGCTGCGCGGTGGTGACGTGCTGGTGGTCGAGGACGGCTCTATGGTCCGCGTGCTGGCGGCGCCGCAGCCGGTGTTGCGCATCAGTGCCCGCCCCACGCACGGCTCGCCCTTTGACCTGACCCGCGCCGCCTACCATCTGGGCAACCGTCATGTGCCCATTGAGCTCAAGCCCGACCATCTGAAGATAGAGCCCGACCATGTGCTGGCCGACCTGCTGCGTGCCATGCACCTGATCGTGAACAGTGTTGACGAAGCTTTTGAACCCGAGGGCGGCGCCTACAGCGCAGCCACGCACGCGGGCCATCACCATGGCGGCCACGATCATGGCGATGAGGAGCATGGTGACCACAGCCACGCCAAAGCGAGCGCTGCGCCGCATGTGCACGGCCCCAACTGCGCGCATAACCACGGGCATGATCACAGCCACGATCACGCGCACAGCCATGACCCTGCCGCGCCGGCTTCAGTGCCCGCTCAGTTTCACGCCCAGCGCCCGCCCAAGGCTTGAGCCGCGCCGTCCATGCCTAACCCAGTGGCCTCACCGGCCGGCGAATTACCCGCCGCCAGCCTGCTGCAGCTCATCTGGCTGGCCTCGCCGGCCCTGCCGGTGGGCGGCTTTTCGTATTCAGAGGGCCTGGAAGCAGCCGTTGAGTGGGGCGGCATCAGCCATGAAGCCAGCGCGGCCGACTGGCTCAGCGCACAGTTGCAGCTGAGCCTGGCGCGCTCTGACCTGCCCGTGATCGCAAGCGCCATTGCCGCCTGGCGAGCTGAAGACTTGGCGCGCATACGCGAACTCAATGACTGGCTGTTGCAAACGCGTGAGACCAGCGAGATGCGCCAGCAAACCGAGCAGATGGGCAAGTCGCTGCTCGAATGGCTGCGCAACCACGAAGGCGCCGATGCAGCGCACATCGCCGCCTGCGCTTCGTTGCCGCCCACCTACCCTGTTGCATTTGCCCTGGCCGCTGCACCGACCGCTGCCAGCGTACGCGACTGCCTGCTGACCTATGCCTTTGGCTGGGCCGAAAACATGATGCAGGCCGCGCTCAAGTCGGTGCCTTTGGGCCAAAGCGCCGGACAGCGCCTGCTGGCCCGGCTCAGCCGCGAGATACCGCCGGCGGTCGAGGCTGCGCTGGTCATGCCAGAAGCTGAGCGCCAGGCTTTCTCGCCCATGCTGGCGATTTTGTCGGCGCGGCATGAAACACAGTATTCACGCCTGTTCCGTTCTTAAACTCCTTTTTTACTTCTAATCCCGCCATGAGCCTGCACCACATTGCCAACCGCACCAAAAAACTACCACCCCTGCGCGTGGGCATTGGCGGGCCCGTCGGCTCCGGCAAAACCACTTTGCTCGAGATGCTCTGCAAGGGCATGAAATCCAAATACGACCTGGTGGCCATCACCAACGACATCTACACCAAGGAAGACCAGCGCCTGCTGACGGTGAGCGGCGCGCTGGACGCCGAGCGCATCATGGGCGTCGAAACCGGCGGCTGCCCGCACACGGCGATTCGCGAAGACGCGTCGATCAACCTTGAGGCGATCGACCGCATGCTGGTCGATTTTCCGAATGCCGATGTGGTGTTTGTCGAGTCCGGCGGCGACAACCTGGCCGCCACCTTCAGCCCCGAGCTCAGCGACCTGACGATTTACGTGATAGACGTGGCCGCCGGCGAAAAAATCCCACGCAAGGGTGGCCCCGGCATCACCAAGAGCGATCTCTTCGTCATCAACAAAACCGATCTGGCCCCTTACGTGGGCGCCGACCTGGGCGTGATGGAAGCTGACACCGTGCGCATGCGCACCACAGCCAAAGGGCTCAAACCCTTTGTGATGACCAACCTGAAGACCCAAACAGGCCTGGCGCAGGTGATCGAGTTCATTGAAACCCGCGGCATGCTCAAACCCAACTGACAAGCGGCCTGCCACTTGGCCCGCACAGGTTAAACTTTGCGCATTGGAAGCTTGGCAGAGTGGTCGATTGCACCGGTCTTGAAAACCGGCAAACCGAAAGGTTTCCAGGGTTCGAATCCCTGAGCTTCCGCCAATGCAAAGATCTCTGAGCTAGTCAGTAGACACAGAGGTTCAAGCCCCGCATCACGCGGGGCTTTTTTGTATAGCAAACTGAATCCGGCCGACAGGCGCAATCGAACTCGTCTGAGTCCGTCGTCAGCACCCAGTCAAAGATATTCAATCAATATCAGCGGGCAGCTCAAACCCTTTACATAAATCAAGTAAAGCGGGGAGGTTGTCAACCTGCATTTTTTCGAAAACCTGGGCGCGGTATTTTTTTACCGTATCGGGCATGACGCTCAACTTTGCCGCAATGTCTTTGTTCCCATGGCCCAAAAGCATAAGCGCAAAAATTGACTTTTCGCGCCGGCTCAGCGTCTCGTACATTGCTTCTACGTGCTTGTAATGTTTGCGACTTTTGTGATGCTGCGCATCAATATTCAAGCCTTTTTCAATAGCCTCAACCAACTGGGTATGTGAGAAAGGTTTCCACAAAAAATCTATCGCTCCATCTTTCATGGCGTCAATGATTTCTTGACTGCGGCTCTCGCCGCTGATGTAGATGATGGGTATGTCTGATCCCTTTGCGCGAAGGGATTTCTGTAAATCCAGTCCACTCATGATGGGCATCCGCATATCAAGTACCAAGACCGAAGCTCCCGAATTGCTGTAAGAGGCCAGGAATTCCTTGGCACTGCCAAAGTCACTCACGCTGTAGCCTACATGGCGAAGCAAATTACCAAGGTGAAGACGTATTTCGGCATCGTCATCGACGATGAAAACGTGTCCTATAGCTTTCATGCATCCGCCTTCTTAAAGATAACAACCGAGCAGCACCTTGCAGGCTCAGCGTGCAGTTGCCTACATCAAGTCTGTCTCCAATATAAAGCCTCTTTCAGAGCCGTCCACTCCCCATTTGGGGGTGGTCTCCATAGCGCAATAGTGAAATATTGTGATTTTTTGATTCAGTTGATCTGAGCAGGCGGGGTACCTTTGCCCCAAACATTCAAAGTGATCTATGGAAGATAAAAATTACGCACCAAACGATTTGATCATCAACGAGGGCGTGTCATTTGTGGGCACAGCCCATGTGTCTGGTTGTGCGAAGGTCAATGGTAGCTTTGCGGGCGAATTAACTACCGAGACTCTGGAAATCGGTCAAACGGGGCAGATTAATGGCCGGGTACGGGCTAAAGAAATTGATGTATCCGGTGTCCTGATGGACGACGTTGTTTGCCAAGGCCTGCTTCAAATTCGCAATACGGGCACGGTCAATGGAAAGTTAACTTATTCAGATCTTGACATTGAGCGTGGCGGTCGGTTCGAAGGTGATATCAGCAACAAGAATAAGTAACCATGCTTCAATTCTTCACCAAGAGGTTCTCCACTGATTTGGCCATTGATCTGGGGACCGCCAATACCTTGATTTACTCCACTGGCAAAGGTGTCGTGTTAGATGAGCCTTCTGTAGTCGCTGTTCAAAAAAATGATGGGCCAGCTGGCAAAAGAAAACTGTTGGCTGTTGGGCGTGATGCAAAGATGATGTTAGGGCGAGTTCCTTTGAACATCGAGACCATCCGGCCTATGAAAGACGGTGTTATTGCCGACTTCACTATCACGGAACAAATGCTGACCCACTTTATAAGGAAGGCTCACCCGCGCAGTCTATTTCGTCCAAGTCCGAGAATCATTATTTGTGTGCCTTGCGGGTCTACCCAGGTAGAGCGTCGCGCCATACGCGAATCTGCGCTTGGAGCGGGTGCATCTGAAGTGTTTTTGATAGAAGAGCCAATGGCTGCAGCCATAGGAGCGGGCCTGCCTGTCGCGGATGCGTGCGGATCGATGGTGGTCGACATTGGGGGCGGGACCACCGAAGTTGGCGTCATCTCCCTTGGCGGCATGGTTTACAAAGGAAGCGTACGCATTGGTGGTGACAAATTCGACGAGGCTATCGTGAACTACGTACGACGCCACTTCGGCATGCTGATCGGGCTTCAGACAGCAGAGATGATTAAAAAGGAAATCGCAGTTGCTTACCCGCAGGCCGAAGAAAAGGAAATAACCATCACAGGCCGTAACATCAGCCAAGGAATACCGCAATCATTCGTTCTGAGTTCCGCCTCCACACTGGAGGCCTTAACAGAGCCGCTGAATGGCCTGGTGATGGCCATCAAGGAAGCGCTGGAGAACACACCGCCTGAGCTTTGCTCGGACATCGCCGACAGAGGCATTTTGTTGACCGGTGGTGGTGCCATGCTTAAGAACTTAGACCAGTTAATTGCCCAAGAAACCGGCTTGCCGGTGATGCTGGCTGAAGACCCGCTGACATGCGTGGTGAGGGGTTGCGGTTTAGCCCTAGGTAAACTGGACAGAATCGACGGTATTTTTACCAACGATTGAACCGCATTGCGCCTGACGCATGCTGGTAGAACGAATTCCAAAGATGCTTTTTAAAAATTCTTTGGGGAACCCGGTCTTATGCAATTAGATACACAAACCACCATTTTCATGATTTGTTTTGTGTACCTGATGCTGCACGGTGGCATTTGGCTTGCGCTGCAAGAGTACCGGAGCTACCAGGTCAAGCTATGGTGCGCCTCAGGCCTGTTAAGTGGCGTTGCTGTGGTCTTGTTGGCCATGCGGGGGAGCATTCCCGAGTTTGCTTTCATGTACGTCGCTCAACTCTTCATGCTCTTGGGCACCTGGGGGCGGATGGTTGCATTGCGCATGTACCTACCCGGGTCGCATAAGCGTGTTTTTCTGAACTATAAAATTATCAGCGCAAGTTATTTTTTAGTTTTTAGTTCCTTGATATTTTTTTATCAGGCTGAATGGGAAGCGCTGGTCCTTTTCAATGGCTTTTATGCCTTTTTTTGCTTTGAATATTTTCGAATTGGCTTCAAGCTCAATCAATTACAGGAATCACTTGGGGCCAAGCTGCTCATCTGGGCCGGTCTGACTTTCAGCACTACGCTTGCGATTCGCGCAGTCGGCGTGGGGATGGCTGGGACCATCGATGATATTTACATGGCCAGCCCGCACCAGGCCGTGATGGTGATTGGTCAGTTCATAGCCATCACGCTCAGCAATATCGCTTTTTTACGAATTTTTTTAGAGATAGCGGAAAGAAAAAAATTAGCAACCGCACACGAGCTTGCTGTCACTAACGAACGTGCAGACGCGATGCTGCTGAACAGCTTGAATTTAAAAAATATTTTGCAAGAACGTGAGGAAATTATCCGGCAACTTAGTTTGTTTAACAAAACTGCGGGCATGGGGGCTTTGGTTGCAAGCCTGGCACATGAACTTAATCAACCGCTGACTGTTATTCAAATGAATACAGAGATGCTTGATTTGGTTTTATCTACAAACGATGACCGCCCGCAGAATCGTGAAAGCCTCCATGTTGCGCTGTCCGGCTTAAAAAAGGCCAATGTACGAGCAAGTACTGTTGTCAGCACACTTCGCGACATGTTTGGTAACGGCAGGAAGACCGAGTCAAATTTTGATATCAATCAAATTGTCAAAGATGTTTTATTGCTCTGTGAATCAGCCATACATAAAAATTCAATTGATGTGGAAATTGAACTACATCCAGAGCCGCTGATTTTTAAAGGTGACAAATCTCAGTTTCAGCAGGTTGTATTGAACCTCATCACCAATGCCAATGAAGCAATTTCACAAGATCTTGCGAGAAGAAGAAATATTTCTATTGCAACTCAACAGCGAGACCATCAGATTTTATTGAAGGTTTCGGATAGCGGCTCAGGTATAGCGCCGGAGATCCAGGCAACCATGTTTGAGTTGTTGCGTACCGACAAAATTAACGGGATGGGCATAGGTTTATGGCTCAGCAAAACGATTGTTGAGTTGCATAATGGATCGATCGAGTTCGAGACGTCCAGCCAACTTGGAACTTGCTTTACAGTGACGCTTCCCGCAACGCAGGGGGCTTTCCCCCGGTAATACCCGCCTCTTATTCGCCTCTTATTCGCCACTTATACGCCATTCATGCGCATCTGCATTCTTGACAATGACGTGATCGAACCTGATGGCGTGCCCATTTGGGGCAGCTACGCTGCCATGTTCGAGACTTTGCTGCGCGCCGCAGGTTACCAGGGCCATGTAGATGCGTTCAGTGCCCGACGGGGTCAATACCCACCCTCTTTGGATGCTTATGACGCCGTTTTACTCACGGGCAGCCGGTCTGACTCGTTTTCTGACGAAGCCTGGGTGGTGCAGTTGCGGGCGTGTGTCAGCGCGCTGCTGGCGCAGGGCCAAAAACTGGTCGGCGTGTGTTTTGGCCACCAGCTGATCGCGTACTGCCTGGGGGCGCCGGTTGCACGTGCAGCGCAGGGCTGGGGGCTGGGGCGCACCGTCTATGACTGGCACGGGCCAGAGGGTGTTGCCAACCCTCAGGGCAAACTGGCTTTGTTGGCCAGCCACCAGGACCAGGTGTTGGAACTGCCTGAAGGCGCTACCTTGTTGGCCAGCAATACACATTGTCCTGTTGCCGCGTACTCGATCAGCGAGCAAGTTTTGTGCGTACAGCCTCACCCTGAATTTGATGCACGCTATGCCGCTTTTTTGCTTGGCAAGCGAAGGGCAATGTTCGGGGAAGCGGTTTACCAGGACCGCGTGGAATCCCTGCAGGCGGGCCATGACGGCATTCAGTTTGCTGCTTTTATGTTGAGATTTATCTATCCCGATCGGGCAAGCGCCTGAATGGGCCCGCGCTTTTGAGCGGCGAATGGCAACAGAAAATCAGGAACGCGACGCACCTGCAGCCATGACCACCGACTGACCTAGCTCGGTGATGTAAGAATTGGCCAACTCTGTTGGAACAATGTATTTCACCCGGTTGTCGTCTTCGTCCAGTTGCAAGTCGAGCATGCCCTTGAGTCGCAAGGTCTTCAGACGCCTGTGCACGGTGCTGGCGGAAGCGTCCTCACACATTCTCATGGCCAAAAGGACTGTTAATTTCTGGCCTTTGGACCAGGAAGTAGCCAATTGGTCCATCAAGCGTTCTTCGTGCTGATCCAACAGTGGGTACTTACTCGACAGACGCACCTTCAGTGCATTCGCGAGGAATTGAGGGTAAATGTCGAAATTGCTTGAATGATTTTGCACCTGGCAATATTAGCCAGAGCTAGCATAAATGCAAATTTCGTAGCCACCCAAGCAACTAATCGTTGAAACGAATTCAGCGATTGGGTCGGGGGAAACGTCAGGACAGGATCAAAAGCCCGGCGTCGGCTTTTGCTTTATCGGCGGATGACCAGATCGCCTTCGATGGTCGCACCACGACCAATGGTCAGCACCTGGTAGGTGACGTGACCTTTGACGATGGCGCTGGCCGCAACCACCAATTCTCCGCAGATGGCCGTACCTGAAAAAGAGCCCTTGATGTGCAAGCTGGCGCAGGAAACATTGCCTTCGACCTGACCACGCGGGCCGATGTTGATGCTGCTGGCTTTGATGGTGCCGCTGGTGCGGCCTTCGATGTGCAATATGCCGTCAGAAACAATATCACCGGTCAGAGAAAAACCTTCGCTGATCACGGTTGGCTTGTGGGTGTCAAGAACTGCTACGCCGGTGTTGCCGCGTTTGTTGTTCAAGGACTCATCGTTGACTGTAATCATGGTGGAGGTGCTTTCAGTTGCTGTAGCTTCAGGCGGCTCAGTTTTTGTTTTTTTGAACATAGTTAGCGGTATCGATGACTTTTTCCGGATCAACCGGATAGCCACCCACGGAAACCTCAAAGTGCAAATGTTTGCCCGTTGAGGAGCCCGTGTTACCCACCATGCCCAAGAGGGAATTCATGTCGACTTCTTGCCCCTCGCGAACACGCACATCGGCGAGATGGCCATAAAGCGTTTCAATACCGCGCTCATGGCGAACGATGACTGTGTTGCCATAGTCCTGGTAAGCGCGGGCCAGAATAACTTTGCCAGGCTTGGCGGGCTTGACTTCATCGCCCCCATGCGTTAGCAGGTCCACGCCCATGTGCAACTTGGGACGCCCGGTAATGGGGTGGGTACGGATACCGAATGAGGAAGAGACCGAATAATCACTGACTGGCATCTTGGTAGGCAAGGCATTCAGCACTTCCATCAGCGCATGGTTTTTGGCGATTTCTTCAGACAAGCGGCCCCTGAGCAGCGGGTTTTTGGTGTCGATCCGCTCATTACCGAAACCGCCAATCGAAGCGCTGCCGTGGATAATCTTGATGGCTTTTTCAGACAGGCCTGAGGCATCCAGGCGGGCTTTCAAGGTGGTGTTTTCTGCCGACAAAGTCGAGGCCGAGCTCTTGACGAAGCGGCGGATTTCCAGATCCCTGTCTCGAATAGCCTGCGCCAGTGCCAGCATGTCTTCGCGGCCCAGGGCGTTGGCACCACCTTCGGTCAAGTCAACGGCACTGCCGAGCAAAGCTTCGTAGATTTCATTGTGCGAGCGTTCCAGCCTTGAGTTGCCCAGCATCAACAGCAGGGACAGGGTGGACAACACAATGATGGAAGCTGAACTGGCGGTACCGACAACGATCAAGCCGCGAACCACGTTGCGCTGAAGATGACCGGAAATTGAAAAGTACTTCAGATCGCCCTGTTGCTCCAGAATGATTCGGGAGTCGAGGTAATCCCTGCGCCAAAGCTTGGCCAGCTTGGCGGGCAAGGCCCCCAAGAATCTGGCGCCTTCGCGCGAACGATTAACTAAATGCAACATAGGCTGGTCGTCAGGCCTGTGACTTGCCACCCAAAACAGGTGGCTCCACCGGTTTGCTGATCACTGGAACGACCACAGGCGAGGAGCTCATCGCAGCTTTCGCTGGCAAAACAGCACCTTGAACCAAACCGCCACGCTCGATTTCGATCTCGCCGTAGCTGGCATTGCCGTTGACCCGGCCGGTGCTTCTGATGATCAAGTGCTCTGAAGCCAGCAGGGTGTCATGCATTTCGCCAAAAACGTCTGCCTTGCGAACTTTCACATTGCCAACAATTTTGCCCTGCGCGCCTACAAGCAGCTCATCAGCTTGCAACTCACCGTCCATGGAGCCATTGATCACAGCACGACCCGGTACGATAAATTTACCGGAAACTGTGACGCCTTCGCCAATGACAATGGATCCGGCTTCGTTGTTGGTGCGGTCGTTCATGTTGGAGTCCTTAACCTAAAGTCGTTTGTGGGAAAAAGTTCGAAAAGAAGCCGAAAGTTTGCTGGGAACAATAGACAGGCGAAATCCTCAATGCAGGCCAGATTTCATGTGAATTGGTTAGCGACTGAGAGCTCAAGTGAATTCACAAGACCTCAAAACACACCCGCTGACAAATCGCAAGCCGAGCACAAAGAATTCAAATCAATAAATTGAATTTACAAATTGAAACGATTTTATCATTTCAAGCGACGGGCAGTCAATTTAGAAAGTAAAAAAAACGACACTTCCGTCCTCATCCCCTAGTCTTTGAGCCGCTTTTGTCGCTCTGTTGTTGGCGCTTTCGCTTGGACTTGTTCAAGGAAGGGGGCTCGGGCGGACGGTTACGAAGGGCTGTTTCGCGGCGTTCCATTTCCGCCTTTTGGCGTCTTTTATTGCGTGTTGAGACGATATACCTGCCCAATGTAAAGCTGATAACGCAACTTAACACCAACACCAATATCGCGCCCGGCTCTATGTCGAAAAGCATGTTCATGTTTACATCACTCAATCAGATAAGAACAAAGATTGCAGATCATTGAGAAAGTCAAAACCGCGCTCCGTGGGTCTGAGTCTTGTCAAGTCACGCTCAATCAGCCCTTTTCGCTCGGCTTCGTCCAGGCCGGTTTGCAAGGCGCTCAGGGGCAAACCGGTTTTTTCGGTAAAGTCTTGCAAATTGAAACCATCGCGCAAACGCAGGGCATTGAGCATGTACTCAAAGGGCAAATCGGCGCGGCTAACTTCCGCCTCTTGAGTGACCGCCTCCCCTGCCAGGGCATTTTCTGTATAAAGCCCTGGTTCGCGCCAGCGCACCTGGCGCACGATGCGGTGCGCAAAACTGAGTTTGCTGTGCGCCCCAGCCCCGATACCCAGGTAGTCGCCAAATTGCCAGTAATTCAAATTATGAAAGCAACGGTGGCCGGGTTTGGCATAGGCCGAGACCTCATAACGCTGCATGCCCGCTTGTGCGGTCATCTCGGTGATTCGATCAAGCATGGCGTAGGCCAGGTCTTCCTCCGGAATCACCGGCGGAAACTTGGCAAAGTAGGTGTTGGGCTCAATGGTCAGGTGGTAAATAGAGATGTGGGGCGGACTCAAGGCCAATGCCTGGCGCATGTCTTTTTCGAGGTCTGCCAGGGTTTGGCCGGGCAAGGCATACATGATGTCCAGGTTAAAGGTCTCAAAATTGGCAGCCGCTTCTTGCACTGCGGCAATCGCTTGCGCGCTGTCATGCACCCGGCCCAGCGCTTTCAAGTGCGCGTCATTAAAGCTTTGAACGCCGACAGATAGCCGCGTCACACCCGCATGGCGAAAGGCTTTGAAGCGGTCTTTTTCAAAGGTACCGGGGTTGGCCTCCAGGGTGATTTCGCAGTCAGCGTCCAGCCGCAGCCGTGCGCGCAGCTCAGCGAGCAAGCGGTCAATCGCCGCCGGTGAAAAAAGGCTGGGCGTGCCGCCGCCGATGAAGATGCTGTGGACGCTGCGGCCCCAGATGAGCGGCAACGAGGCCTCCAAGTCTGCGATCAGGGCATCAATGTAGCGCTGCTCCGGCAGCTCAGCGCCGGCCATTTCATGTGAGTTGAAATCGCAGTAAGGACATTTCTTAATGCACCAGGGCAGGTGCACATACAAAGACAGCGGCGGCAGCGCGGCCAGTTGCAGCGTGCCGGCGCGCATGTAGTGTTGAACGTCTTTCATGCAGCGAGCCAACGCTCCCGCATCAAGACCATCATCTGCCGTGCGGCGAGACCCCGGTGACTGTGGGCGTTTTTGACATCCACCGGCAACTCGGCAAAGGTTTTGCCAAAGGCCGGGATGTACATCACCGGATCAAAACCAAAACCGTTGCTGCCGACCGGCACGCGGGCAATTTCGCCCGCCACACGGCCCACTGCAATCAGCGGCTCGGGATCGTCGGCAGAGCGCACCGCCACCAGGGTGCTGACCAGCGCAGCACGGCGGTCTGACTGCCCGGCCATTTGCTCGAGCAGGGCCCGCACATTGTTATCGTCGCCTTTGGCGTAGCCGAACTGCATGGCGTAAAAAGCCGTGTCGACCCCCGGTAAACCGCCAAAAGCCTCGACGCACAGGCCGGCGTCGTCTGCCAGAGCAGGCAAACCGCTCTGGGC
>JAIPDA010000040.1 GCA_021737905.1 Rhodoferax sp. | reverse complement strand
CACGCAGCCGCAGGGCGGCCTCAAACCCGGTGACTTTGTGTTGTTTCATGCCGCCGCTGGTGGTGTGGGCCTGATCGCCTGCCAGTGGGCGCGCGCCATGGGCCTGCAATTGATTGGCACGGCGGGCTCAGACGCCAAATGCGCGCTGGCCAAAGAAAACGGCGCCGCCTTCACCATCAACTACGCCAAAGAAGACTTTGTCGCCCGCGTCAAAGAGATCACCGGCGGCCTGGGCGTGAAGGTGGTTTACGACTCGGTGGGCAAAGACACTTTCCTCAAGTCCCTGGACTGCGTGCAGCCCTTTGGCCTGGTCGCCAACTTCGGCAATGCCTCGGGCAAGGTCGAACCACTGGACCTCGGCCTGCTGGCCGCCAAGGGCTCACTCTATGTGTCGCGCCCCACCTTGTTCACGCATATCGCTACGCGCGAGCGTACGCAGGCCATGGCGGATGATTTGTTCGGCATGGTCACCAGCGGCAAGGTCAAGATCGCCATTGACCAGACTTTTCCTCTGGCCGAAGTGGCTGAAGCTCACCGCTGCCTCGAAGCGCGCAAGACCACGGGCTGCACTATTCTCACGCTGTAAATCCGTAGAGGGGATGGATCCCCGCGTTCGCGAGGATGACGGATAAAAACTGTCATTCCTGCGTAGGCAGGAATCCATCTTCCGGCTGTTTTTTTTAGCGCGCGCGGCGCACGCGCAGCAGCTCGTCCAGAATCAGGCAGGCGGCACCCACAGAGATCGCGCTGTCGGCGATGTTGAAGGCCGGGAAGTGTGTGCCGGCGTAATGAAAGTCCAGAAAATCCACCACGTAGCCGTGCAGCAGGCGGTCGATCACGTTGCCTATGGCGCCGCCCAAAATGCAGGCAAGGGCAAACGAAAACAATTTTTGTCCCGGGTGCGAGCGCAGCATGTAAACAATGAACACCGCCGCGCTCACGCCAATGGCGGTGAAAAACCAGCGCTGCCAGCCCGAGGCAGAGGCCAGAAACGAGAAAGCTGCGCCGCTGTTGTGCACGCGCACGATGTTGAAGAAGCTGGTGACCAGGGTGGAGTCACCCAACTGGTAGTAGCCCAGGATCAGCACCTTGGTGAACTGGTCGGCGATCAGCAAAATGAGCGCGAGCCCGAGCCAGGGCAGCATGGCTCCGGTGGATTTAGACAAACCGCCTTTGGCCATCAGGCAAACCGGCGGACTTCGCCGGTACCGAAGAGGTTGCTGATGCAGCGGCCGCAGATTGTCGGGTGCGCAGCGTCCTGGCCCACGTTATCTGGATACTTCGGGTAGTGCCAGCAGCGATCGCATTTGGCACTGTTGCTGGTGCTGGAAGTCACGTTCAGCGCCGGAGCCGCTTGCAGTTTCAGCACAGAGGTGATGAAGACAAACTTCAGGTCGTCGCCCAGGCTGCTCAGCAGCGCGTGGTCGCTGGCGTCAACACCCAGCGTGACTTCGGCTTGCAGCGACGAACCCACTTTGCCGTCGGCGCGAAGCACTTCAATGTCCTTGTTGACGATGTCGCGCAGCTCGCGGATGCGCGTCCATTTACCCAGCAGGGCGGCATCCGGCGCGCCGAACTCGGTGTAGGTCTCCATGAAGATCGATTCGGACGCGCCGAACACGGCCCAGGCCTCTTCGGCGGTGAAGCTCAAGAAAGGCGCCATCCAGCGCAGCATGGCGTGCGTGATCTGGTGCAGGGCAGTCTGCGCGCTGCGCCTGGCCAGCGATTTGGGCGCGCTGGTGTAGAGCCGGTCTTTCAAAATGTCGAGGTAAAACGAGCCCAGGTCTTCACTGCAGTAAATCTGCAGCTTGGAGACCACCGGGTGGAATTCATACACCTCGTAGTGCGCCAGGATGTCTGCTTGCAACTCGGCTGCGCGGCTCAGCGCGTAGCGGTCGATCTCCAACATCTGCGCCAGCGGCACGCTGTCGGTGGCCGGGTTGAAGTCGCTCACATTGGCCAGCAAAAAGCGCAGCGTGTTGCGGATGCGGCGGTAGGCGTCCACCACGCGCGCCAGAATTTTGTCGTCAATGCCCAGGTCGCCCGAGTAGTCGGTCGAAGCGCACCACAGGCGGATGATTTCAGCGCCCAGTTTGTCATTGACTTCCTGCGGCGCCACCACATTGCCTTCGCTCTTGCTCATCTTGCGGCCCTTGCCGTCCACGGTAAAGCCATGCGTCAGCAGGCCCTTGTAGGGCGCGTGGTCGTACATGGCACAAGCGGTGAGCAGCGAAGAGTGGAACCAGCCGCGGTGCTGGTCATGGCCTTCGAGGTACAGGTCGGCCGGCCAGGCGGACTGCGCCGCATGGCTGTGGCGCAGCACGTGGTCGTGCGTGGTGCCGGAGTCAAACCACACATCCAGGATGTCGCTGCACTTGAGGTAGTCGGGTGCGTCAGCGCCGATGATGGATTCGGGCGTGGCCTTGCTCCAGGCCTCGATGCCGCCGGCTTGCACCATGGCGGCAGCCTGGTCCATGATCTCCATGGTGCGCGGGTGCAGCTCGCCGGTGGCGGTATGAATAAAGAACGGCAGCGGCACGCCCCAGTTGCGCTGGCGGCTGATGCACCAGTCGGGCCGGCCGGCGATCATGTCGCGCAGGCGGGTCTTGCCGTTTTCGGGGTAAAACTGCGTTTCGTCGATGGCCTGAAGTGCCAGCTGTCGCAAGCTTTGGCTGGCTTTGTCTTTGGCGAAAACGCCTTCGTTGCCCTTGGTCTCGGCGTCCATGCGGATGAACCACTGCGCTGCCGCGCGGTAGATCACCGGCGTCTTGTGGCGCCAGCAGTGCGGGTAGCTGTGGGTGATGTCGTGCGTTGCAAACAGGCGGCCGTGCTCGCGCAGTTTGTCAATCACCAGCGGTGCGGCTTTCCAGATGTTCAAGCCGCCAAAAAAAGACAGTTCGTCCACATAGCGGCCGTTGCCCTGCACGGGGTTGAGGATGTCGTCATAGGCAATGCCGTTGGCGACGCAAGAGTTAAAGTCTTCCACCCCGTAGGCGGGCGAAGAGTGCACGATGCCGGTGCCGTCGTCGGCTGTGGCGTAGTCGGCCAGAAAGACCGGCGAAAAGCGCTTGTAGCCGTAGACGCCGTGCTCGTCAGCCACGTCGTGCAGCGGATGCTTGAAGTTGATGAGGCTCAACTTTTCGCCCAGCGTGGTGGCCAGCACGGTGCCCGTGAGCGCGTAGCGGGCCAGGCATTTTTCGACCAGCACCGAGGCCATCACCAAGAGGCCGCGTTCGGTCTCGACCAGCGCGTAGTCGAGCGCCGGGTTCAGGTTCAACGCCTGGTTGGCCGGAATGGTCCAGGCGGTGGTGGTCCAGATGACCGCAAAGGCTTCTTTGTTCAGGCTCTTGAGGCCGAAGGCGGCAGCCAGCTTGTCGGGCTCGGCGCAGGCAAAGCCGACGTCCAGCGTTTGTGATTTTTTATCGGCGTACTCGATCTCGAACTCGGCCAGCGAAGAGCCGCAGTCAAAACACCAGTACACGGGCTTGAGGCCGCGGTAGACAAAGCCGCGCTCCATGATGCGTTTGAGCGCGCGGATTTCATTGGCCTCGTTGCCGAAATCCATGGTGCGGTACGGGTTGTCCCATTCGCCCAGCACGCCCAGGCGCCTGAAGTCGGCCATCTGGCCGACGATTTGCTCACTGGCGAACGCGCGGCTTTTCGCCTGCACCTCGTCACGCGACAAAGTCCGTCCAAACAATTTTTCGATAGCGTTTTCAATCGGCAGGCCGTGGCAGTCCCAGCCCGGCACGTAAACCGCGTCCAGGCCCTTGAGCTGGCGCGCTTTGACGATCATGTCCTTGAGCACTTTGTTGACGGCGTGGCCGATGTGGATCTTGCCGTTGGCATACGGCGGGCCGTCGTGCAGCACAAACTTAGGGGCACCCAGGCGCACATCGCGCAGCTTTTTGTAAATGCCTTTGTCTTCCCAGGCCTGGACCCAGCCCGGCTCGCGCTTGGGCAGGTCGCCGCGCATCGGAAAAGGCGTGTCGGGCAGGTTCAGGGTGCTGCGGTAATCGGTTTTGTTGTCGGACATGGCTTTGGAAGGTGGCGTGAGGGGAAAGCCGTGGTCCGGCGGCACACCGGGCGGGCTCTGGCGCGGGCGAGATCGTCTAAATTCGGTCGCGCGTGGTTTGCCGGCTGGTTTCGGTGTGCATGGATGCGAAGAAAGCGCGCGCGTCATCGCAGTCCCGGGCGATGCCTTGTTGCAGCGCTTCCAGGCCCTCGTACTTGAGTTCGTCGTGCAGTTTGAGCAGCAGTTCCACGGCGACGATTTTACCGTAGGCACTGTCAAGCCCGGCCTGGCTGTGCCAGCTCAGGCAATGCACTTCCAGCAGCACGCGACCGGCGTCTTCTACTGTGGGGCGTATGCCCAGGCTGGCCACACCGTCGACCGGCTCAGGGCCCAGACCGTGGGTACGCACCACAAAAATGCCTGTGGCTGCGGGCTTGTCGTGGCGAAAGGCGATGTTCAGGGTGCGAAAGCCCAGCTCCCGGCCCAGCTTTTTGCCATGCACCACGTGGCCCGAGATGCTGTAAGGCCGGCCCAGCAGGCGGGCCGCGTTGTCCATCTGGCCCTGGGCCAGGGCCAGCCGCACGGCCGAGCTGGAAACGCGCTCGCCATGCACCTCGTAGCTGTCCATGCGGGCGACTTCAAAACCGGCTGTGGCACCGGCCGCGTCCAGCATGGCGTAGTCGCCTGCGCGTTGGCTGCCAAAGCGGAAATCATCACCGACCAGCACGTAGCGCACCTGCAGGCCGGTGACCAGCACGTCTTCAATGAAGGCGGCCGCGCTTTGCGAGGCCAGGCGGGCGTTAAAGGGCAGCACCACGGCCTGGTCGATGCCGCAGCGGGCCAGCTCGGTGAGCTTGTCGCGCAGGGTCGAGATGCGGGTGGGTGCGCTGAGGGGGGCAAAGTATTCGCGAGGGTGCGGCTCGAAAGTCATCACCCGGGCCGGCAAGTTACGGTGCCGGGCTTCGTTTTTGAGCACGGCGAGCATGGCCTGATGGCCGCGGTGAACCCCGTCAAAGTTGCCGATGGTCAGCGCGCAGGGCTGGGACAGCGCCGGGTGCTGGTGGCCGCGAAAGATTTTCATTGCCCACATTATCGTTTTTTGTGGCCGGCCACCCCTGCGGCCGGCATGGCCCCTTGCTGCGCGCCGGGGCGCTGACATCAATTGCCTGTATATTGGTGCATTGACGGCGGGGTGCACAGACCATGTGACCTTGGCCGGGCCTGATGCTCAATGCCGGTTTCCAACGCCCATGGAGGTTCGTTTGAAAGTCTTGAAGCTGTCCGCACAGGGATTGCCACAATCGTGGATCAGTCTGGAGCAAGCCGTGTTGCATTACGCCACCGGTGATGTGCGCTGGGAAGCCGGCGCGCAAGTGGCTGTGTTTCGCGGCGGCCACAATGCCCGCACCGGCGAGCAGTCTTGCATCACGGTCAACAGCATCATCGGCACCCGGGGCGTGCCGAACATCAACCCGTTTGATCTGATGCCGGGCCTGACCAACGGCAAGTTGTTCGTGCGTGACCGCAATATCTGCGCCTACTGCGGCAACCATTTTCATGAAGAAGATCTGACGCGAGAGCACATCATTCCCTTTGCCCAGCAAGGCATTGACAACTGGATGAACGTGGTCACCGCCTGCCGCGCCTGCAACCACCGCAAAAGCAGTCGCACGCCCGAACAGGCCAACATGCCGCTGCTGTTCACGCCCTATGTGCCCAGCTTGTGGGAAGACTTCATCTTGCGCAACCGGCGCATTCTGGCCGACCAGATGGAGTTTTTAATGGCGCATGTGCCGCGATCCTCGCGGCTTTTGGGCTAAGTTTTGGGCTGAGTTTTGGGCTGAGTTTTGGGCTGAGTTTTTCTGCGCTTCAGGCAAACACGCCAGCCGTGTCCTGCATCCGCGCCGACACCTCGCCTAAGTGGTGCAGGCAGTCGCCGAAAGTGATCTCCAGCTGCGTGAGCTTTTTAAAGCAGTGGCTCACGATGTACTCGTCGGTCACGCCAATGCCCCCATGCAATTGCACCGCCTGCTGGCCGACAAAGCGCATGGACTGCCCGATCTGGTACTTGGCGCGGGCCATGGCTGCGCGACGCTCTGCAGGCGGCTCTTGCAGCTTGAGGCTGGCGTAATAGCTCATGGAGCGGGCCAGCTCAAGCTGCATCTTGACGTCGGCCACGCGGTGGCGCAGCGCCTGAAAACTGCTGATCGCCACACCGAACTGTTTGCGCTGGTTCATGTAGTCCACGGTGATGGCCAGGGTGGCGTCCATCACACCCACGGCCTCCGCGCAGGCGGCAGCCAGCCCGATGTCCACCGCGTGCCCCAGCGCAGCCAGCCCGTCCATGCTGATGAGCGTGGCCTGTGCCTTGGAAAGTTGCAACTCGGCGGCGCGGCTGCCGTCTTGCGTGACATAGCCGCGCGTGCTGACACCGGGCGCCGTGCGCTCGACCAGAAACAGCGCCTGCCGGCCGTGGGCCATGGCGGGCACCACCAGGGCATCGGCCAGATCGCCGGCGGGCACCACGGACTTGCTGCCGCTGATGTGCCAAGTGCCTTCTTTAGTTTCAGTGGCCAAGGTCGCGCACTGGTCCAGCCGGTAACGCGCGGCGCGTTCCTGGTGCGCCAGCACCACCAGCGCCTGCCCGGCGGCAATCCGGGGCAGCCAGGCCGTTTTGACGGCGTCCGGCGCCCAGGCATTGATCACAGCGCCGGCGATCAGTGCGTGGGCCAGCGGCTCCAGCACCAGGCCGCGGCCCAACTCTTCCATGGCCACCATGGCCTCGACCGGGCCCATGCCCATGCCGCCGTGCGCCTCTGGAATGTACAGGCCGCACAGGCCGAGTTCAGCGAGTTCGGTGTAGGCCTCGCGTGAGAAGCCACCGGCGCGCACAATGCCGCGGCGGCGCGTGAAGTCGTAGCCCTTGCCAACCCATTTGTTGACTGCCTCGCGCAGTTGCATTTGATCGTCAGAAAAATCGAAGTCCATGGTCTTGTCCTTAGCCCAGCACGGTCTGCGCGACGATGTTGCGCTGCACTTCGTTGCTGCCGCCGTAAATCGTGGTTTTGCGCATGTTGAAATAAGTTGAGGCCAGCGGCGCGCAGTGCAGTGCCCCGCCCGGGAAACCACCCAAGCCGCCCAGCCCACCGTGGACCTGGTCGCCTTGCCAGCCGGCGTCCATCGCTTCGGCCATGAAGGGCAGGCTGAAAGGGCCGGCGGCCAGCATCATGAGTTCGGTGTAGCGCTGCTGCAGTTCGCTGCCGCGGATCTTCAGCAGGCCGGCAATGTCCAGCGAGTTCTTGCCGGTTTTCTCGGCTGACAGCACGCGCAGCACCAGCATCTCAAGCGCCACCACATCGACTTCGAGTTTGGCGATCTCGTCACGAAAGCGCGGCTCTTCATAGATGCCTTCGGCCTTGGCGATGCGCTTTAAGCGCTCGAGTTCGCGCTTGGCGCGGTTGACGTCGGCGATGTTGGTGCGCTCATGGCTGAGCAAATGCTTGGCGTAAGTCCAGCCCTTGTTCTCTTCGCCGATCAGGTTCTCGGCGGGAACTTCCACATTCTCAAACCACACCTCGTTGACTTCGGCCTCGCCGTCGAGCAGCACGATGGGGCGCACCGTCACGCCGGGCGACTTCATGTCGATCAGCAGAAAAGAAATGCCGGTTTGCGGCTTGCCTTCTGTGCTGGTGCGCACCAGGCAAAAAATCCAGTCGCCGTACTGGCCCAGTGTGGTCCAGGTTTTCTGGCCGTTGACGATGTAGTGCGCGCCCCTGCGCTCGGCCTTGCATCGGAGGGAGGCCAGGTCAGAGCCCGAGCCGGGCT
Source organism: Rhodoferax sp. (assembly GCA_021737905.1). GTDB lineage: Bacteria > Pseudomonadota > Gammaproteobacteria > Burkholderiales > Burkholderiaceae_C > Polaromonas. The sequence goes on along the minus strand of JAIPDA010000040.1, from coordinate 5,465 downwards.
CGCTGTAGCCCTGGCTCCACCAGACCTCGCCGCTGGCGATGCCGGGTAAAAAGCGCTGCTGCTGTTCGGTGTTGCCAAAGGCCATGATGACGGGCGCCACCATCACCGGACCGAAGGGCACCACGCGCGGCGCGCCGGCCAGGGCACATTCTTCTTCAAACAGATGTTTTTGCACGGCGTTCCAGCCGGGGCCGCCAAAGGCCTTGGGCCAGCCGTGGCCCAGCCAGCCTTTTTGGCCCAAGATTCTGGCCCAGCGCTGCATGTCTTCTTTGGACAGGCGCAGCGCGTGATGCACTTTGTGCGAGATGTCGGCCGGTAAATTGGTCAGGACCCAGGTGCGTATGTCTTCGCGAAACTGCTGTTCTTCGGGCGTGAAAGCTAAATCCATGGCAAGGAGGCTCCGGTGGCAGGGGGATGCGTCATTTGTAGCACGGCGGGTGCAGAAACTAAACTAGGCCCATGAGTGCCCGTCTAAAAAATATTGTCATCTTGATTTCCGGAGCGGGCACCAACATGGCGGCAATCATCCGGGCAGCGCAAACGCAAAACTGGGAAAGCCAGCTGGGCGCCCGGGTGGTGGCGGTGATCAGCAGCCATGCCGATGCCTCGGGGCTGGCGCTGGCGCAAGCCCTGGGCGTGTCCAGCGAGGCGCTGGACCACCGGGGCTTTGAAAGCCGCGCCGCTTTTGACGCGGCGCTGCAAGCGCGCATTGACGCGCACGGCCCGGCGCTGGTGGTGCTGGCCGGCTTCATGCGCATTTTGACCCCCGGCTTTGTGGCGCATTACGCCGGGCGGATGGTCAACATCCATCCCTCGCTGCTACCGGCTTTCACCGGGCTCAACACGCATCGTCGCGCCATCGAAGCGGGCTGCCAGGTAGCGGGTGCCACAGTGCACCAGGTCACGGCCGAGCTGGACCACGGGCAGATTCTGGCGCAGGCGGTGGTGCCGGTGTTGCCCGGCGACAGTCCTCAAGCGCTGGCTGCGCGTGTGCTCGAGCAGGAGCACTTGCTCTATCCGCAGGCCGTGCGCGAGTTGCTGCCGCACTTGCCGGCGCTTTAGTTGACAGTTTTTGCAGCGCGCAATCGGTGCAGCGCCGCCTGCACGATGCTGCTGGCGTTCACCCCGAAGAAGCTGCGCAAGGCTGCGCGTGTGTCGCTGCGGCCAAAACCGTCTGTACCCAGCGTGAGATAACTGCGGCCCGCCGGCAGGAAGGCGCGCACGCTCTCGGGAACGGCGCGCACATAGTCGGTGGCGGCAATCACGGGTCCTTGGCTGTCAGCCAGCTGCTGCGCCAGAAAGGGCGTGACGGCGGCCTCGCCATTCAGAGCCTGCTTTTCGCGCGCAATTCCATCGCGGGCCAGCTCGCTCCAGCTTGTGACGCTGTAGACGGTGGCGCTCACGCCCTGGTCGGCCAGTTGCTGCGCGGCCTTAATCACTTCAGTCAGGATCGCTCCCGAGCCAAGCAGTGTGACTTCAGGCGCATCCATTGGGGCCGCCGGGTAGCGGCCGAAGCGGTAGCAGCCACGCATGATGTCGCCCTCCGAGCCGGCCAGCAGGTCGGGCTGGGCGTAGTTCTCGTTCATCAGCGTGACATAGTAAAAAACGTCTTGCTGCTCGACCATCATCTCTTGCATGCCCCGGTCAAGGATGACGGCGAGTTCTGCGCTGAAGGCCGGGTCATAGGCCTTGCAATTGGGAATGGTGGCGGCTACCAGATGGCTGGTGCCGTCCTGATGCTGCAGCCCTTCGCCGCCCAGGGTCGTACGGCCAGAGGTGGCGCCTAGCAAGAAACCGCGGGCCCGTTGGTCAGCGGCGGCCCAGATCTGGTCGCCCACGCGCTGAAAGCCGAACATCGAGTAATAAATATAAAAGGGCAGCATGGCCAGGCCGTGCACGCTGTAGCTGGTGGCTGCGGCCGTCCAGCTGGCCAGCGCGCCGGCTTCGCTGATGCCCTCTTCCAGAATTTGTCCGTCCAGCGCTTCGCGGTAGCTCAGCACCGAGCCGATGTCTTCGGGCGCGTATCGCTGGCCGACGCTGGAATAGATACCGACTTGCTTGAAGAGGTTGGCCATGCCAAAAGTGCGGGCTTCGTCCGCCACGATGGGCACGATGCGCGGGCCCAGTGCGCTGTCCTTGAGCAAGCCGCCAAGCAGCCGCACAAAGGCCATGGTGGTGCTCATTTCCTTGCCGTCGGGCGCGAGCGCAAAGCTGCCATAGCTGGGTAGCGCGGGGATGTTGATGCGCTCTGCCGTGGTGTCGCGCTGGGGCAAGTAGCCGCCCAGCGCCGCCCGCTTGGCCTGCATGTATTGCATTTCTGCGCTGTCTGCAGGCGGGCGGTAAAAGTCCATGCGCCTGGTCTGCTCGTCGCTCAAGGGCAGCTTGAAGCGGTTGCGAAATTCGATCAGCTCGGTCTCGTCAAACTTCTTTTGCGAATGCGTGGTCATCTTGCCCTGGCCGGCGCTGCCCATGCCGTAGCCTTTTTTGGTGTGCGCCAGGATCACCGTCGGCTGGCCTTTGTGGGCAGCGGCTCTGGCATAAGCGGCGTGGATTTTCACCAGGTCGTGGCCACCGCGTTTGAGCCGGTCGATCTGCTCGTCGCTCATGCCCTGGGCCAGGCGTGCCAGCTCGGGGTTCTGACCAAAAAAATTATCGCGGTTGAAGCGCCCGTCCTTGGCTGCAAAAGTCTGCATCTGGCCGTCCACCGTCTGCGCAAAAGCTTTGGCCAGTGCGCCCGTGTGGTCGCGCGCAAACAGGCCGTCCCAGTCGCTGCCCCAGACCAGCTTGATGACGTTCCAGCCTGCTCCGGCAAACAGCCTTTCAAGTTCGTCAATGATGCGTCCGTTGCCGCGCACCGGGCCATCGAGTCGCTGCAGGTTGCAGTTGACCACCCAGACCAGGTTGTCCAGGCCCTCGCGTGCGGCCAGCGTCAGCGCGCTCATGGATTCGGGCTCGTCCATCTCGCCGTCCCCGAAGACACCCCAGACTTTGCGGCCCGCGCAATCGAGCAGGCGGCGGTGCGAGAGGTAGCGCATGAAGCGCGCGTGATAGATCGAGCTGATCGGACCGATCCCCATGGAGCCGGTCGGGAACTGCCAGAAGTCGGGCATCAGATAAGGGTGCGGGTAGCTGCTCAGGCCGCGCTCGCCAGGGGCGCTCTGCGTGGGCGAGGGTATTTCCTGGCGGTAGCGGGCCAGACTTTGCTCGTCAAGACGGCCTTCCAGGTAGGCACGCGCGTAAACGCCGGGCGCGCTGTGGGGCTGGAAGAAAACCAGATCACCCCGGTGCTGCCCATCAGCCAGACCTTCACGCGCATGAAAGAAGTGGTTGAAGCCGGTCTCAAACAAATCGGCCGCGCTGGCGTAGCTGGCCACGTGGCCGCCGAGTTCGGCCGAGCCGCCGGTCTCAACCTGGTTGGCGCGCACCACCATGGCCAGCGCATTCCAGCGCATCAGCGAGGCCAGGCGCTCTTCCATCGCCAGGTCGCCGGGGAACACCGGCTGCTCATCGACTGCAATGGTGTTGAGGTAAGGCGTGGCCAGCTCGGGTTGCCAGCCGATGCGCGCAGCGCGTGCCTGCCGGGCCAGCGCGTCCAGCATCTGGCGCGCCCGTGCCGGGCCTTGCGTGGCGAGCAGGGCGGCAAAGGCTTCGTGCCATTCGGCGCTTTCCTGGGGGTCGGGATCGTTGCTGTCCTGAAGGGGCGGGGCGCTTAAAAAGTCGTGGCGGGTGAAATCATTCATGATGGCGTCACTGTAAGGAATCAAGCCTGGAAGGTGCTGCTTGAATGTATGGGTTTAATTCTTCTTAGCGGCATAAAATGCTGAAAAATTAAATATTTCTAACTTATGCAGCTTGATAATGTGGATTTGAAGATACTCGGCGAGCTTCAGCGGGACGGTTCGCTGTCCAACGTCGAACTGGCCCGGCGCGTGCATTTGAGTCCTTCGCCCTGTCTGGCGCGGGTCAAGGCCCTGGAAGCCGCCCGGGTGATTGACCGCTACGTGGCGATTGCCAGCGCAGCGGCGCTGGGGCTGGGCTTGAGCGTGTTCATCTCGATCAGCCTGCGCTCGCAGAGCAAAGAAGCGCTGGGCGAGTTCGAGCGGCGCATCGTCGAGCATGACGAGGTCATGGAGTGCTATTTGATGACCGGCGACAGCGACTACCTGATTCGCGTGGCGGTGGCCGACATCAGCGCGCTCGAACGTTTTATTTTGGAGCAACTCACGCCGATTCCCGGAATTGAAAAAATCCGCTCCAGCTTTGCGCTGAAGCAGGTGCGCTACAAGACCGCCTTGCCGCTGCCGGTCTTGCGCGCCTAGGCTGTTACATCTTGGCCTGAAACACCAGGCCGGCGTGTTCGCGCAGCGCGTGGAACTTGATTTTCGGCCATTGCTGCTCGACGGCGCGCAGCGTGGCGCTGTGGTCGACCAGCAGCGTGGGCGCGTCCACCGCGTCCAGCGCCACGCGGTGGGCGTTGGCGTCCATGAATTTTTTCAACTCCTGCGGGTCTTCTGAAGTGACCCAGCGCGCCAAATTGAAGTTGCTGGCCATGATGCGGGCCTTGACGCCGTACTCGTGCTCAAGCCGGTGCGCCACCACTTCAAACTGCAGCTGACCCACCGCGCCCAGCAGCAGCACAGAGCCGGCAATCGGCCTGAAGACCTGGATCGCGCCTTCTTCACCGAGCTGCGTGAGACCGGCGCGCAGTTGTTTGCTGCGCAGCGGGTCGGCCACTTCCACGGCGCGAAACATCTCGGGCGCAAAAAACGGCAGGCCGGTGAACTGCAGGGCTTCGCCTTCGGACAGCGTGTCGCCCAGTTGCAGCACGCCATGGTTGGGTATGCCGATGATGTCGCCGGCAAAAGCGGTGTCGAGCAGCTCGCGGCGCTGGCTCATGAAACTCACCACGGTGTTGGGTCGCAGTTCCTTGCCGCTGCGCACCACCTTCAGGCGCATGCCGCGTGTGAACTCGCCGCTGGCCACGCGCAAAAACGCGATACGGTCGCGGTGCGCCGGGTCCATATTGGCCTGGATCTTGAAAACCACGCCTGAGAATTTCTTTTCTTCGGGCTTGACGATACGCTGGATGGCGGCGCGTTCGGCCGGTGCCGGGGCCAAGTCGACCAGTGCGTCCAACACTTCCTGCACGCCGAAGTTGTTGATGGCCGAGCCAAAGAACATGGGCGTCTGCTTGCCGCTCAAAAAAGCGGCGCGGTCAAATTCGGGCGAAGCACCGTTGAGCAATTCGAGCTCGTCCTGCGCCTGCGTGAACTCAGCGCCAAAGCGCTTGGCGGCTTCGGCGTTGTCCAGGCCGGCCAGGATTTCATCGTCGCCGCCGGCCTTGTCTTCACCGGGGCTGAAAACGCGCATGCGCTTTTCGCGGCGGTCATACACGCCATGAAACAGCTTGCCCATGCCAACCGGCCAGGTGAAAGGCACCACCGTCATGCCGAGTTCCTGCTCGA
>JAIPDA010000039.1 GCA_021737905.1 Rhodoferax sp. | reverse complement strand
TGGCCGGGTCGGCACTGGCCGCCACCTCGCGCACCTTGCCTTCTAAAGGCGTGTTGAGCGGCCACACCAGCACCTTCACCGGCATACCCACGCGCATGGCAGCCAGGCGGGAATCCGGCACCGTAAAGACCACATCGCGTGCGCCATCGGCTGCAATTTTGAACACCGTCATGCCGGCGCTGACCACCTGGCCGGCCTCGGCCTCCACGGCGGTGACCACGCCGGCCACATCAGACGCCAGCACCGCATAGCCCGACTGGTTGGACTGCGAAGCCAGTTGCGCCTGGGCCTGCTCAAGCTGCGCCTGCGCCGACTTCAGCGTGGCATCGCGCCGGTCCAGCTCGGCGCGGCTGATGAAGTTTTGCGCCAGCAAATCCTTGTAGCGTGCCAAGTCAGCCGCAGCCAGGTCGCGGTTGGTCTGCGCGGCGGCGGTTTGCGCACGGGCGGCGTCTGCGGCCAGTTTGTAGTCCTGCGGGTCCAGGCGGGCCAGCACCTGGCCGGCCTTGACCGACTGGCCCAGCTCAGCCTGGCGCTGAATCATTTTGCCGCCCACCCGAAAAGCCAGCCGTGACTCAAGCTTAGCCCGCACCTCGCCGGTGTACTCACTGCTGGCAGCGTAGGTATCCGCGCCGACCGTGATGGTTTTCACAGCCCTGACAGGTTCCTCGACCACCGCCGGCTTGGAGCAGCCCAGCAAAAAAACCGACCCGATGGCGGCAACACTGATGATTCTTTTCATGACAATTGCTTCCCTGCAAAATCCAAGGCTGACAAGCCCGTGCGTAAGACCATTAAATTAATGACTGAATGGTTATTAAACCAGAAACAGATGAAAGCCGTCTCAAGCGACAATCCGACCATGAAGGACGCACCCCCCGCCACCCAGTCCAGCCAAAGAGAATACCAAAGTTCAATAAAAGGCCACACTGTAAGTCATTACGAAAACTTTCCTGTGGCTTCTCTGCTGTGCCCGGCGCACCTGCGGCCGGCCGTGGTGGCGATTTACAACTTTGCACGGACCGCCGACGACCTGGCCGACGAGGGCGACGCCAGCCCCGCCCAGCGATCGCAGGACCTGGCGCTTTACAAGGCCGATTTGGCAGCTTGCGCCCGGGGCCAGGCCACATCCGGCCGCTGGCACAGCGTGTTTGACGCGCTGGCCCCGCAAATCAGGCAGTGGCAATTGCCCCTGCCCTTGCTGGGCGACCTGCTCAGCGCTTTTGAGCAAGACGTGCACACAACCCGTTACAAAGACCAGGCCGAACTGCTGGACTATTGCAGCCGCTCGGCCAACCCGGTCGGGCGCCTGCTGCTGCACCTGTACGGCGTCACCCACGAAGCCGCGCTGCGCCAAAGCGACTGCATCTGCACGGCGCTGCAATTGATCAATTTCTGGCAAGACCTGAGCGTGGACATTCCGCGCGGGCGCATTTACCTGCCCGCCGAACTGCAAACACTGCACGGCGTGAGCGAGGCCGAGTTGCTGGCGCAGTCGATCTCGCCGCGCACCCGCACACTGGTGGCCGACTGCGTGGACCGGGCGCGCCGGCTCATGCTCGAAGGCGCGCCTTTGGTGCACCAGGTGCCCGGGCGCGCTGGCTGGGAACTGCGCCTGGTGGTGCAAGGCGGCCTGCGCATCGCCGAGCACATTGCCCAGCTGGACTTTGCCACGCTGCGCCAGCGCCCCGTCATTGGCCGGCGCGACGCCCTGCTCATGGCCTGGCGCACGCTCTGGATGTAGCCTCTTGCGACCCTCCAGCCCGCCGGCAGCCCACAATTCGGCTGCGCTTGCGGCGACAATCCAGCGCATGAATCCCGAACAGTACGTCCAGCAAAAAGCCGCCGCCTCGGGCAGCAGCTTTTATTACGCCTTTCTGTTTTTGCCCAAGGACAGGCGCGCCGCCATCACCGCCTTTTATGCCTTTTGCCGCGAGGTCGATGATGTGGTCGATGAAGTCACCGACCCCGGCGTGGCCGGCACCAAGCTCGCCTGGTGGCAAACGGAAGTCGGCAAGGCCTTTGCCGGCACGGCCACACACCCGGTCATGAAAGCCCTGATGCCCTGGACTGCGGTCTACGGCATTGAGGCGCGGCACCTGCTGGCCGTCATCGAGGGCTGCCAGATGGACCTGGCGCAAAACCGCTACCTCGACTACCCCGCCCTCACGCGTTACTGCCACCTGGTGGCCGGCATCGTGGGCGAAGTGGCGGCGCGCATTTTCGGCCAGACCGACCCGGCCACCACGGCCTATGCACACCAACTGGGGCAAGCCTTTCAGCTGACCAACATCATTCGCGACGTCGGCGAAGACGCGCTGCGCGGCCGCATTTACCTGCCGGTGAGCGAGCTGCAGCAGTTCGACGTCAAGGCGCATGAAATCCTCAAGCGCGAATACTCCCCGCGCTTCAGCGCGCTGATGGAATTTCAGACCCGGCGCGCACTGGCCCTGTATGACGACGCCCTGGCCGGCCTGCCCGCTGCCGACCAGCGGGCGCAAAAACCCGGCCTCATGATGGCCAGCATCTACCGCAGCTTGCTGCGCGAAATTCAGGCCGACGGCTACCAGGTGCTGCACCAGCGCGTGAGCCTGACGCCGCTGCGCAAGTTCTGGCTGGCCTGGAAAACCCAGGCCTTCGGCCGCATCGCCTAAGGCCCCGGGCATGAAAGTCGCCGTCATCGGCGCCGGCTGGGCCGGTTGCGCCGCCGCCGTTGAGGCCACGCAACTGGGCCACAGCGTCACCCTGTTGGACAGCGCCCGCGTAGCGGGAGGCCGGGCCAGGCGCGTGGAAAGCAGCGTCAACGGCCAGCCCCTGGCGCTGGACAACGGCCAACACATCCTGATAGGCGCTTACACCGAGACCCTGCGCCTCATGCAAACCCTGGGCGTGGACCCGGGCAGCAGCTTGCTGCGCCTGCCACTGCGCTTGCAGTTTCCGGGCGGCGAAGGCTTGGCTTTTCCGCGCTCTACGGTGTTCGCCGCGTGGCCCGGCGGGCCGCGTTGGCCGGCGGCTTTACAAGCAGCCTGGGGCATTGCGCGCGCCAGCGGCTGGGCCTGGGGCGACAAGGCATCGCTCTTGAAGCTGGCGCTGCGCTGGCGGGCCGGCGGCTTTGTGTGTGCGCCTGGCCTGTCGGTGGCCGCGCTGTGCGCCGACTTGTCGCCACGCGCCATGCGCGAATTGGTCGAGCCGCTGTGCGTGTCCGCGCTCAACACCCCGGCTGAGCGGGCCTGCGCGCAGGTTTTCTTGCGTGTGATGCAGGACGCGCTGTTCAGCCAGTCCGGCGGCGCCGACCTGCTGCTGCCCCGTACAGACCTCAGCGCCCTGCTGCCGGACGCCGCCCTGGCCTGGCTGGCAGCACGCGGCCCTGCGCCGCGTCTGGGCGTGCGGGTTCAAGCGCTGACGCGCAGCGCCACTGGCTGGCAGCTGAGTGCATCGGGCAGCGCAGACGCTGACGACTCAGAAGAAAACTTTGACGCCGTGCTGCTGGCCTGCCCGCCGCAAGAGGCGGCGCGGCTGGCAACCGGCACCATGGCCGACTGGGCCGCACAAGCCGCCGGCCTGCAACACGAACCGATTGCCACGGTGTATGCACGCCTGGCTTCGCCCCCGGCCCATGCCAACAGCCTGCCGCAGCCCATGCTGGCGCTGCGCAGCGATGCCGAAGCCCCAGCCCAGTTTGTGTTTGACCGCGGCCAGTTAGGCGGGCCAGAGGGCCTGCTGGCCTTTGTGGTCAGCGCCAGCGTGGGCGACAAGGCCCTTCTCAGCGCGCAAGTGCTGGCGCAAGGCCAGGCGCAGCTCGGGCTGCAGCTCGAGCTGGTGCAAACCATTGTGGAAAAACGCGCTACCTTTGCCTGCACACCCGGCTTGCTGCGGCCCCCAGCGCAAATTGCGCCCGGCCTGCTGGCCTGCGGCGACTATGTGGCCGGGCCCTACCCCGCCACGCTCGAAGGCGCGGTGCGCTCGGGCCTGCAAGCGGCCCGGCTGCTCAAAGCCTAGCCCTTGCGGGACATAGCCCGCAATTGCAATTGCGCCGGTCTGTCCAGACAGCGCGCCAGCCAGGCGGCGGTGGCCGGGCAAGCCGCCAGCAATTCAGGCGCAGGCTTGATCCAGGCCAGCACCGAGGCCACGGCAATATCAGCCACGGTGAAGCGCTCGCCCGCCAGGTAAGCCGCGCCAGCGCTCTGGCCTGCCAGGTGCTGCTCGATCACGCGCAGCGGCCCTGTCAAACGGCGCGCCGCCTCTGCCGCCAGCTCAGGCTTGCGCCTGTCTGCGGGCATCACCAGGGTGTGCATCAAAATGGTCAGCGCGTCTTTTTCGCACTCCGTGACAACCCAGAAAGTCCAGCGCAATATCTCTGCGCTTTCTGCTTTGGTTTGGGCGGCCAGGTTCAGACCCTCAGGGCCTTTGTAGTTGTCGGCCAGGTACAGGGCGCAGGCCATGGACTCCCACACCACCACACCCTCGTCTTGCAAGACCGGAATATGGCCGTTCGGGTTCAGCGCCAAAAACTCGGGCGTGTGGGTTGCACCGTCCTTGTAGTGCAAGGGCACATGCTCAAAGGCCAGACCCAACTCAAGCGCCACCCACAGCGGGCGCGAGGCGCGGGACGCGGCAATACCGTGAATCTTCAAACTCATAAGGGTTCTTTCTTGCAAGTTAAAGTGAAAAAGCCAAGCTTAAAACAAGGCCGTCAACTCAGCCAGGCTGCGCACTGTTTCATGCGGCTCTTGCGCATGCGGCCACAGCTTGTCTTCGCGGTTGACCCAAGCCGTCTGCATGCCGCAAGCCAGCGCGGCCAGCACGTCCAGCTCAGCGTCGTCGCCAATGTGCAGTACCTCGTCGGGGGGTACGCCGGCAGCCTGCGCGGCCGCCTCAAAAATACGCCGGTCCGGCTTGCCCACACCGAACACCTGGGCACTTAAACCGGCCTTGAAGTAGCCCGCCAGCCCGACACGCGCCAAGTCGGCGTTGCCGTTGGACAGCGCCACCAAAGGGAAGCGCGCCGACAAAAAAGCCAGCGCAGGCAAGGCATCGTCAAACAGCGTCACACGGTTGCGCTCGTCAAAAAACACCTCAAAAGCCGGCTCAGCCAGCGCGCTGTCTTCGCCCGAACGCAGCAGCCCCAGGCGTATTTGTGCCAGCCGCAAGTTGCTCAGCTGGTGCAGCAGTTCGGGCTGCGCTGCCATCACCTCGTGGCGCAGCGCCAGCCGGGCCGCCGGGTCGGCGAACAAGGCACTGGCACGGGGGGCATGCCCCAGCAGGTAGCTCTGCAAGGCTTGTTCGGCGCGTTCAATGGTCGGCCAGATGGGCCACAGGGTGTCGTCCAGGTCCAAAGTAATGGCGCTGATTTTTTGAAGGTTCAACATAGGTAGTGGGAGAATATCCCACATGAGCTTTTCCAAAGAACCCGAATTCAGCCACGGCAAGGCAGCTGCCAACGGCGCCAGCACCGGCGTGCTGTACTGCAACCTGGGCACCCCCGACGCACCCACCGCCCCAGCCCTGCGCCGTTACCTGGCCGAATTTTTAAGCGACCAGCGCGTGGTCGAGATTCCCCGCCCCATCTGGTGGCTGATTCTGCACGGCATCATCTTGCGCCTGCGCCCCAAAAAATCAGCCGCCAAATACGCCAGCATCTGGACGGCCGAAGGCTCGCCCCTGAAAGTCTGGACCGACAAGCAGTCCCAGCTACTCGGCCAAGCCCTGCAGGCGCGCGGCCACCACGTGGCCACACGCTACGCCATGCGCTACGGCAACCCGTCCATCGCCTCTCAGCTCGAGGTCTTTAAAGACCAGGGCATCACGCGCGTTCTCATCGTGCCGGCCTACCCCCAGTACAGCGCCACCACCACCGCCAGCTTGTTTGACGCGGTCTACACCTGGGCCGCCAAAGTCCGGCGTCTGCCCGAATTTCGCTTCATCAACCACTACCACGACGACGACGGCTACATCGCCGCGCTGGCCACCCGGGTGCGCGCCCACTGGGACTTGCACGGTCAGGCCGAGCAACTGGTGATGAGCTTTCATGGCGTGCCCCAGCGCACCCTGGAGCTGGGTGACCCCTACCATTGCGAGTGCTACAAAACAGCCCGCCTGCTGGCCGAATCACTGGGTCTGACCAAAGACCGCTACACCGTGACATTTCAGTCCCGCTTTGGCAAAGCCAAATGGTTGCAGCCCTACACCGAACCCACGCTGGTGCGCATGGCCGAAGCCGGTGTCAAAAAGGTGGACGTTATTTGCCCGGGGTTTACCGGCGACTGCCTGGAAACGCTGGAAGAAATCAACGACGAAGCCCGCGAAGCCTTTATGCACGCCGGCGGTGAGAGTTTTCACTACATCGCCTGCCTGAACGACAGCCCCCAGTGGGCTCAGGGCCTGGCCAGTATTTGCGAGCAGCATCTCAGCGGCTGGCCCAGCCAGGCGGCGCCGGACGGCCCAGCGCTGGGGCAAAGCCGGGCCAACGCACTGGCCCAGGGCGCAGCCAACTAAAGCACCCCGGCCGGCGGCCACTGCAAGCGGATGCGTGTGCCGCGCCCGCCGGCACAGGGGCTGGTCAAAGACAGCGCAGCGCCGTGCTGGCGGGCGATTTCCTGCACGATGGCCAAACCCAGGCCGCTGCCGCGCGATGCGGCCGCGTCGGCGCGGTAAAAGCGCTCAAACACATGGGGCTGGTGGCGCGCTGCAATACCCACACCCGCGTCCTCAACCTCCAGCCAGCCCGCACCCACCCGCACCGTCACCGCCACGCCGTCACCGGCATGCACCAGCGCGTTGTCCACCAGGTTGCGCAAGGCCTCTTGCACCAGCAAGGGCATGCCCATCACCTGGCTCTCAGCAACCGTGGTTTCAAAACCCAGGTCATGCTGATGGGTCTGCGCCTGGTGCCACATGGACTGCGTCACCTCGCGCGCCAGCGCCACCAGCGCCACCTTTTGCGGCACCTCCATATCAGGGGCGTGTTCGGCCCGGGTGAGCGCCAGCAGTTGTTCAGTCAAATGCACCGCCTTGTCGGTGGTGAGCACCGCTGCACGCACCGCCGCGTTAGCGTCTGGCTCCGGAATTTGGCGCTCGGCCAGTGCCAGCTGCGTTTTGAGCACAGTCAGCGGCGTGCGCAACTGGTGCGCTGCGTTGTCTAAAAAGCGTTTGCGGATGTCGATCAAACGGCCCAGCCGTTGCACATAGCTGTTGAGCGTGTCAATCAAGGGTTGCAGCTCACGCGTGTTGTAGGCCGGCGTGATCGCCGAAGCATCAGACTCATCGCGTGCCGCCAGTTGCACTCGAAAAGCCTCCAGCGGCCGCATCGCCACATGAATACCCCAGCCCACCAGGCCCATGGTCACCAGCAGCAGCAAACCCTGAATCGCCAGCGTGTCACGCAAGATGTGCTGCGTCAGCAACTGGCGCGCCTCCAGGGTCTCGGCCACGCGCAGCGTGATCAGCTTGGTGGCCGGCGCCTGCCCGGGTGTGCCGGGGCTGTCCACCAGCACGTGGCGCAAGCTGGTCAGGCGCACCGGCTGGCCGCGCAGCAAAGCGTCTTCAAAGCTCACCAGTGAAAAGAACTGCACCTCTTGCGACAGCGCCACCGGCGAAGGCAAGTCCGCGTCACCGGCCAGGATGCGGCCTTGCTCGTCCTCAATTTTGTAAAACAAGCGCGAGCCGATGTGGTTTTCAAACAAGTAGCCCGCCGCCCGCAGCACATCCACGCGCAAGCTCTGGTTTTCCAGCCGTATCTCTTCAGCCAGCGTTCGCGCGGCCAGGTACAAAGAGCGGTCATAAGCCTGGTTGGCCGACTCCACAGCGCGCCCGTAGGACACATAAGCACCCACCCCGATGAGCACAAACAAGGGCAGCAAAATCAGCAGCAGCAAGCGCTGGCGCAAAGAGTTCATAGCTGGCGCGGCCTGGTGATGACGCTCATGCCGTGTCTTTGTCGCTGAGCATGTAACCCAGGCCGCGCAAGGTGTTGATGCGCAGGCGCCGGGCCGGCGCAGCGCCTGTTGGCGGCACAGGGGTTTCTATTTTTTTACGCAAGCGATAAATCAACACTTCCACCGCGTCCAGCTCGGCCGGTGCGTCTGAAAAAACCCGCGCATGCAACTGCTCTTTGCTCACCACGCGGTGGGCAGACTCCAGCAGGGTTTTGAGCGCCGCGGTCTCACGCGGGGTCAATGCCAACGGCTGCTCATGCAACAAAAAATGCTGGTCATCACCGTCCCACAGCAGCGGGCCAACGCCCCACTGCGTCCACTGCATTTGCCGGGGCCGGCGCAGCAAAGCCTGCACACGCGCCTCAAACTCACTGAGCTCAAAGGGTTTGGGCAGGTAGTCGTCGGCGCCCACGTTCAAACCCAGCACCCGGTCGGCCACGCTGGCACGCGCCGTCAAAATCATCACCGGCACTGCATCGGCCCGCTGGCGCAGCGCCTGCAGCACCGACAGACCATCGCGCCCCGGTAAATTCAAGTCCAACAACACCAGCTTAAACCGGTGGCCCGCCTGCAACTGGGCGTCAGCCGACTCGCCGTCAGCCGCAAAAGCCACCTGCAAACCCAGCTGGCGCAAAGCGGTGCCCAGCCAGAGCGAGAGCTCGGGCGTGTCTTCTACCAATAAAACGTGGGCACTAGGGGTTATCACTGAATCAAATTGAAAGGCGTTTGACAGCTTGGCCGCCAGATTTAAAGCAAACTGCTTAGGTCTTGGCGCAACATGCCCCAAGCCCAGCAACTATCATTTTCACTCAGGAGACCGACATGACTATTTCCAAACGCGATTTCTTGTCCATGGGCGGCGCATTGGGCGCCGGCTTGGCACTGCCGGCATGGGCTCAGGCCAAGCCATTGTTTGACACCGTCAACATGTTTGTGCCCGCGGCCCCCGGCGGCGGCTGGGACGGCACAGCCCGCGCCATCGAGCGTGCAGCCAAGGTCAGCGGCCTGGTCGGCAACTTCCAGTTTGAAAACGTAGGCGGCGCCGGCGGCATGATCGGCCTGCCACGCTTTGTGAACCAGCGCAAAGGCCAGGGCAACAGCCTGATGGTCGGCGGCTCGGTCATGGTGGGCGCAGGCATCACCAACAAGAGCCCGGTCACCATGCGCAACGTTGTGCCCGTGGCCCGCCTGACCGAAGAGTCCAGCGTCATCGTGGTTCCTAGCGGCGGCAAGATCAAGACCTGGAACGAACTCGTGGCAGCCATCAAGGCCAACCCCAAGGCCGTGTCTGTGGCCGGCGGCAGCGCTGGCGGCACCGACCACATCGTGCTGGGCCTGATGATCAAAGCCCTGGGCCGCAACCCGCGTGAAGCCGCTTACGTTGCCTTTGCAGGCGGCGGTCCGGCCAATGCGGCTATTTTGGGCAACCAGGTCACCGCTGGTATTTCGGGCTACTCTGAGTTTGAAGACCAGATCAAGGCCGGCCGCATGATTCCGTTGGCCGTCTCCGGCAACATCCGCATCCCCGGCGTGAATGTGCCCACCATGCGTGAACTTGGCCTGAACGTGGCTGTTGCCAACTGGCGCGGTGTGTTCGCCCCCCCCGGCGTCACCCAGGCTCAGCGCGACAAGCTGTTCGAGCTGATGAGCAAGTTGAACCAATCTGCCGCCTGGCAGCAAGAGCTGGTCACCCGCAAGTGGACCGGCGTGTTCCTGGCCGAACTGCCTTTCGAGCGTGAGATCAACAAAGACATCACCGAAACCGAAGCCGTGCTGAAAGACCTGGGCCTGGCATGACGCCTTTTCGACTGGCCCTTTGCCTTTTAGCGCTGGGGCTGGTCGGGGCCTGGCAGGTGACGCTCATACCCGAGTCGCCTATTCAGATGCCTGTCGGGCCCATCCTCACCCCTGCGGTGGTGGTGGGCCTCTTGCTGGTGATTGCAGTGCTGTACGGCCTGAGTGCCCGGCGCGGCCGTCAGGTGGATGCCGTGCTGGGTGACGACGGGCAGCCCCTGCCGGGCGCCAACCGGCGCATGCTCATGCTGCTGGGCGGCGGCGCTGCCTTCGTGCTGCTGGCCGTGCCTTTGGGTTTTGTCATTCCGGCCACCTTGTGCGGCATGGGTGTGGCGCGCGCTTTTGACGAACCGCTGGGCTGGCGCTCTGCCCTGGTGTGCGGCACGATTGCCCTGCTGTTCTGGATTTTGTTTGCTCAGGTTTTAGGCGTCGGCTTAGGGCCCGCAGTGGCCTGGCCCCTGTGACCAGCCGTCTGAAAGTTTCCCCATGAATGCCTTTGACTCCTTGATGGGCGGCTTTGCCAACGCCTTGCAGCCCATGACGCTGATGTACGGCTTCATCGGTTGTTTTGTTGGCACATTGGTCGGGGTGCTGCCCGGCATTGGCCCGGCCCTGACCATTGCCCTGCTGCTACCGCTGACCTACCACGTGCCGGCCACCGGCATGTTTGTCATGTTTGCCGGCATCTACTACGGCGCAGCCTATGGCGGCTCTACCACTTCCATTTTGCTCAACACACCGGGTGAATCCGCTTCGGTGGTGACCGCGCTGGAGGGCAACAAAATGGCCCGCCGCGGGCGCGCCGGACCGGCCCTGGCGACAGCGGCCATCGGCAGCTTTGTGGCCGGCACCATAGGCACCCTGGCCCTGACCTTTGTCGCGCCCTGGGTGGTTGAAGCCGCGCTGGCCTTTGGCCCGGCCGAGTACTTCAGCCTGATGATCCTGTCATTGGTGGCTGTGTCCGCAGTGCTCGGCAACTCGGTGTTGCGCGGCATTGCCAGCCTGACGGCCGGCTTGCTGTTTGGCCTGGTCGGCCTGGATTTGCAAACCGGCCAGCCACGCTTTACCTTCGGCCAGAACGAGCTGCTCGATGGTATTGAAGTCACCATTGCCGCCGTCGGTCTGTTTGCCGTGGGCGAAGCGCTTTACCTGGCCTGGCAGGGCAAAGAAACCAAGGCCGGCGAAGTCATGAAAGTCACCGGCAGCCTGTGGCTCAGCGCCCAGGACTGGAGCCGCTCCTGGAAAGCCTGGCTGCGCGGTGCCTTGTTTGGTTTCCCCATCGGTGCCATGCCCGCAGGCGGCGCTGAACTGCCCACCTTGCTGTCTTACTACACCGAGAAAAAACTCAGCAAGCACCCCGAAGAATTCGGCCACGGCGCCATTGAAGGCGTGGCCGGCCCCGAAGCCGCCAACAACGCCGCGGCCGCCGGCGTGCTGATGCCGCTGCTGACGCTGGGCATACCCACTTCTGCCACAGCCGCCATCATGCTGTCGGCTTTTCAGGGTTACGGCATCCAAACCGGACCCACTCTGTTCAGCCAACAAGGCTCTTTGGTCTGGACACTGATTGCCAGCCTGTACATCGGCAACATCATCCTGCTGGTGCTCAACTTGCCGCTGGTCGGCCTGTGGGTCAAGCTGCTGAAAATTCCGCCGCCCTGGCTGTACGCCGGCATCATCATCATCTCGACGGCCGGCGTTTACGGCGCGGGCAACTCGGTGTTCAACGTGGGCTTGCTGTATGTCTTCGGCTTGATCGGCTTTGCCATGCGGCGTTTTGACTTTCCGGCTGCGCCCTTGATCGTCGGCCTGATTCTGGCACCCATGGCAGAACAATCCATGCGCCAGGCCCTGACCATCAGCATGGGCGAATGGTCTACCTTTGTCACCCGGCCCTTGTCGGCCAGCTTGATGGCCATCTCGGTGATTTTGTTGATTGCGCCGCCCCTGGTGCGCCGCTGGCGTCAACAACGAGTGGCTGCAGCCTAGGCGCCACACGCAGCATGCGGATCGACAAATGGCTGTGGGCCGCCCGCTTTTACAAAACCCGCTCGCTGGCGGCGCAAGAGCTTGACAAAGGTCGGGTACAACTCAACGGCCATGCAGTCAAGCCCGCTCACGAGATCAAGCCCGGCGACAAGCTGATGCTGCGCCAGGGCACTGTGCTGCGCGAGGTGCAGGTGCTCGGCCTGAGCATGCAGCGCGGCCCCGCACCGGTGGCGCAAGCGCTGTATGAAGAAAGTGCCGACAGCGTGACCAAGCGCCTGCTGGCCGCCGAACACCGCAAGCTGAACAGTGAGCCGGCCGCCAGCATAGAGCACGGCCGCCCGACCAAGCGCGATCGCCGCAGCATCGACAAAGGCTGGGACAGCCGCTGGGGCGCCTCCATCGACGCCGGCGACTCCAACGGCACTTGAGCTCTGTTAACCTGACCCGCATTCGCTTTGCCACGGAAAACCCAACGCCAAGGTCATCAGCACCATGTCCACAGACACAATGCCTTTGCTGCCCTCGCCTGGCCCCACCCGCGCAGACAAGCTGTTCATGGTCTTTTTAGTGCTGGTGCTGCTGGCCGTGGCCGCCATCGGCCGCACCATGTACAAGGAAGGTCTGAAGAACGAAATCAGCAAACAAAACACCGCTGACATGGTGCAGTGGCTGGGGCAAGCAGGCAGCCAGCGGTTTGACAGTGACTTTGAGCCGGCGCAGTGCGCCGGCGGCGATGCCAGTGCCGGCAACACCTGGGCAGACTGTCTGCCCCGCTTGCTGGCAGACGGCGGCCCCCTGGCCGGGCTGCGCAACCCCTTTACCCAGAAAACGCCTGTTTTTGTGGCCCGGTGCGAGCCGGGCCGCGCAGCCCTGGCCGGTGCGCTGGCCATTGAAAAACTCACGCCCGGCCAACCGGGCGCTGCACAAGCGTTTTACGCATCGCCCTTGAGCGGGGACGACCCCATCCACAAAAAAATGCAGTTGCGCTTGAGCACCTGCGACCAGGGCGGCTACGCAGGCCTGTCCACAGAGGTGAGCTTTTGACGGCGCCCAAAGCCAAACCGCAGGTCGTTTCGATGGCTGCGCCTGGCGTGAGCATTCCCTCAGATCTGCCAATGCGCCAATGGCTGTACGCCTGGTTGCTGGACACCAAGATCGCCGGCAACTACCAGCAGAGCCTAGACCGTTGGATCGCATTGCTGATAGTGGCCAACCTGCTGGCCTTGCTGTTCGAGCATATGCCGGCGGTCTATCTGCCTTACCAGAGCTGGTTTCACCTGTTCGATGTTGTCTCCGTCGCCATCTTCACCGCCGAATACCTGCTGCGCCTGTACCTGGCCCCTGAAGACCCGGACTTCAAAAACCGCGGCTCACCGCGCCTGCGCTTCATGCGCAGCCCCTTTGGCATCATTGACCTGCTGGCCATAGCGCCCTTTTACCTGCAAGCCTTCGTTCCGGTAGACCTGCGCGCGCTGCGGTTTTTGCGCTTGCTGCGGATTCTCAAACTGTTTCGCGTGCTCATCCCCGCCTGGCAGGAGTTCAACCGCCTGAACCAGGGCCGCAGCTTCCGCCAGAAAATCCATGCCCTGCTCTACCCCAGCGAGTTCGGCGGCAAGTTGCACCAGCTGTTTGACAACTTCATCATGGTCTGTGTGCTGATCTCGGTGAGCGCGGTCATCCTTGAATCCGTGCAGAGCATCAGCCACGTGATGCACCTGGAGTTCATCCTGCTGGACATCGTGTTGGTGGCGATTTTTTCGCTTGAATACTGCACCCGCCTTTACTGCTGCGTTGAGCAGCCCGGCTTTCAAAAAGCCTTGAGCGGCCGGCTGCGACATGCCAAGTCGCCGGCCTTGCTGGTAGACCT
>JAIPDA010000038.1 GCA_021737905.1 Rhodoferax sp. | reverse complement strand
CTCTGTTCCCCTGGCTCAAAGACGATTTCAGCGCCAGCTATACCGAGCTGGGGTTTTTGATGACCATTTTTTTCATTGTGTCCTGTGCTGTTCAAGCAGTATCTGGTTTTTTTGTGGACCGGATGGGGCCGCGCCCGATTCTTTTTGCAGGTTTGGCTTTGCTCGGCCTGTCTTGCCTGGGCTATGCCTTGAGCAACAACTACTGGATGCTGGCTTTTTTTGCGGTGCTGGCAGGTATTGGCAATGGCGTGTTTCATCCGGTTGACTACACCCTGATCAACCGGCGCGTCAGTGCCGGCAGGTTGGGACATGCTTACAGTGCCCACGGCATTTCGGGCAGCCTGGGCTGGGCTGTGGCGCCTGCACTGGTTGTCGGGCTGACGCTGGCCTTTTCATGGCGTATTGCGCTGCTGGCTGCTGCTGCATTGGTCTTTGTCGTTCTGTTCGTGCTGTTGCTGCAGCGTCAAAAGCTGGCTTTGCCACCTGTTAGCGCAGCACGCTCAGAGGGTGGCGACAAAGCCATGGATTTTTTAAAAATTCCGGCTGTTTGGTTTTGCTTTGGCTTTTTCTTCATCTATGCCATCGCGCTTGGCCTTGTCAATGCTTTTGCTCCTGAAGCCGCCAGGCAGTTGCATGACGTGCCTCTCTCTCTGGTGGCCATTTGCCTGTCGGTTTACATGCTGGCCAGCGCTGCCGGCATGGCCAGCGGTGGTTTTTTGGCAGTCAATCCCGCACGCTCTGAAAAAGTGGTGGTGACCGGCTTTTCCCTGGCTGTCGGGATGAGCTTGTGGCTGGCGCTGGCTGAGGTGCCTGCTGCCAGTGTCCCCGTGTTGTTTGGCCTGATAGGTTTTGTCTCAGGTCTGGCGGCACCCTCGCGCGATTTGCTGATTAAAAGCGCCACCCCGGCCAATGCTTCAGGCCGGGTCTATGGCGTGGTCTATGCAGGCCTGGACATCGGTCAAGCGGTTTCCCCCTTGATGTTCGGCTGGATGATGGATCGTGGCCATTTTCAATGGGTGTTGCTGGGACTCGCCCTGATGCAGGGCTTGCTGGTATTGAGTGCTTTGAGCATTCAGCGAGTGCGACGGGATCCGCCGGCCTTGCAGGGTGCCTGAACCCAAGTGCCTTTGACGGCGGCACAATATCGGCCATGAAAACTCAAATTGCCGGCCATCTTCTTGTTGACTGCCTTATAGCCCAGGGCGTGACCCATGCCTTTGGCGTTCCGGGCGAGAGCTATCTGGCCGTGCTGGACGGCATGCACGCCCGGCGCGGGCAAATCGAATTTGTGACCTGCCGCCAAGAAGGTGGTGCTGCCTTCATGGCCGAGGCCCACGGCAAACTGACCGGTCGCCCTGGCGTTTGCATGGTGACCCGCGGCCCAGGGGCCACCAATGCCTCGATCGGCGTGCACACGGCCTTCCAGGACTCCACACCCATGGTCCTGCTGGTGGGCGATGTCGCCAGTGACTGCAGGGACCGTGAGGCCTTTCAGGAAGTCGATTACGCCAGTTTCTTCGGACCCAGCACCAAGGGCTTTGCCAAGCGAGTGGAGCGTATAGATGACGCCGATCGAATTCCGGAGTACATGGCCCGCGCCTTTGCCACGGCCATGAACGGGCGGCCCGGGCCGGTGGTGCTGGTTTTGCCTGAAGACATGCTCACCCAGATGACCGCCGCGCAGGCGCTGCCGCGCGTTGAAGCCGTCCAGGCATGGAGCGACCCGGGTTCCTTGCGCACGCTGCGCGAAATGCTGCTGGCTTCCCAGCGCCCGCTGGTGATTGCCGGCGGTGGCGGCTGGACGCCGCAGTCTGCCCAAGCGCTGCAGCGCTTTGCCGAAAACTGGCGCCTGCCGGTCGGCAATGCTTTCCGTTTTCAAGACACCTTTGACAACCACCACCCGCTGTACGCCGGGGATGTCGGCATCGGTCTGAACCCTAAGCTGGCTGCCCGCGTTAAGGCCAGCGACCTGATCCTTGCCATCGGCCCGCGTTTGGGCGAAATGACCACCGGCAACTACACGCTGATCGAGGCACCGCGTCCGCAGCAAAAGCTGGTGCATATTCATGCCAGTGCGGAAGAGCTCAACCGCGTGTTCCAGGCCGACCTAGCCATCAACGCCACCATGAATGCTGCGGCTCGCTCGCTGGAGGTGCTCAGCGCCCCGGTCTCGGTGCCCTGGGAGGCGTGGAGCGCTTCAGCCAACGCCGACTACCTGGGCAATCTGGTGCCGCAAGCCCTGCCCGGTGAAATTGACATGCCGGCCATCGTCGGCTTGCTGCAAAAGCATTTGCCTGAAGATGCCGTGCTAACCAATGGTGCCGGCAACTTCGCCAGCTGGGTGCATCGCTTTTTTAAGCACCACGGCCTGGTCAAGGGACATAAAACACAGCTGGCACCCACCGTGGGGGCTATGGGCTATGGTGTGCCTGCCGGTATTGCTGCGGCCATCACCACCGGGCGCTTGGCTTTGACCATGGCTGGTGACGGCGATTTTTTAATGAACGGCCAGGAGTTGGCCACGGCTGTGCAGCACGGCGCCAAAAGCATCATTGTTTTGCTCAACAACGGCATGTACGGCACCATCCGCATGCACCAGGAGCGCGCTTATCCTGAGCACGAAAGCGGCTCAGGCCTGAAAAATCCGGACTTTGCGGCGCTGGCCCGCGCTTACGGCTATGCCGGTGTGCGAATCACCCGAACCGCCGAGTTTGAGGCTGAGCTGCTGGCGGCGCTGTCGCGCTCGCAGGGAACTGTGATTGAGGTGATGCTGGACCCTGAGGTGATCACCACGCGTGGCACTTTATCGGCCATCACACAAAACGCCAAAGCCGCCCGGACCTGAGATCCGGCACCCCTTGTTTATTGACAAAAAAGGCCGGTTAAAAACCGGCCTTTTTCATGATCAGCGGGGGCTGATTATTTGACGTGCTTACCGATCAGGCCAGCCATCTCGAACATCGAGACTTGGGCCTTGCCGAACACAGCCTTGAGCTTGTCGTCCGCATTGATCATGCGCTTGTTGACTTTGTCCTGCAGACCTTTGGCTTTGATGTAAACCCAGAGTTTGCTGACAATTTCAGTGCGTGGCAAAGGCTTGTCGCCCACCACGGCTGCCAGAGCTGCGCTCAGGGTCAGTGGCTTCATGAACGCTGCATTGGGCGTGCGCTTTTTCGCAGGAGCCTTTTTGACAGCGGCCTTTTTAGCAGGTGCTTTTTTCGCAGCTACTTTTTTGGCAGGTGCCTTTTTAGCAGCGGCCTTTTTAGCAGGTGCTGCTTTCTTTGCTGGAGCTGCTTTCTTCGCAGCTACTTTTTTTGCCGGAGCAGCCTTTTTTGCTGGCGCTTTTTTTGCCGGTGCTTTTTTTGCAGTTGCCATGATTGATTTTCCTTCTAGAAGTTGATTAATCACCAATGAAATTAACTAGTTCTCATTGGCAAAGCGGATGCTACTGGAGAAAACAGCTTTTTCACAGGGAAATTGCATTTTTTCATTGGTTTTTTTGCAGTTTTGCCTCTGAAAAGCAAAATAAAGCACAAAAACTCATACGCTGGCCATGGAATTGACCAGTGCCTGCCCGCCGCCGTAGCTGCTTTGAACCGGCGCTTGTCCGCCTAATGAGACTCGAATAGCGCAATATTTGAACTCTGGAATTTTTGCAAAAGGGTCCAGCGCAGCGTTGGTGAGTTTGTTGATCGCTGCTTCGTAATAGCAAAAAGGCACGAACACAGCGCCGCGCGGAGAGCTCTCATCTGCTCGGGCATAAAGAGAGACTGAGCCGCGCCTGGACTCAATCGTCACCAGATCGCCGGGTTTGCCGCCCATGTCTGCAAGGTCCAGCGGATGAACCAGGGCAACCGGGTCGGGTTCAATAGCGTCCAGCACAGTGGCGCGGCGCGTCATGCTGCCGGTGTGCCAGTGTTCGAGTTGCCGGCCTGTGATCAAGACCATGGGGTAATCGGTGTCGGGACGCTCGTTGGCCGGAATGATGTCGGCAGGCACAAAGCGTGCGCGTCCTGTCTCACGCGGAAAACTGTCAACGAAGACCACCGATTGACCCGGGTCACCTTCATGGATGCAGGGGTAGGTCACAGCGTGCTCGCGGTCCAGCCGTTCCCATGTGATGCCGCCAATACTTGGCATGGTGTGGCGCATCTCATCAAAGACTTCGCTCACATGCTGGTACTGCCAGTCCAGACCGAGTCGCTGGCCGATTTGCTGAATGATCCACAGGTCTTGACGGGCGTCCCCGGGTGGTTTGATGGCCTGTCGACCCATCTGCACCAAGCGGTCGGTGTTGGTGAAACTGCCATCTTTTTCCGGGAAGGCGCTGGCCGGCAGGATCACATCGGCCAGGTAGGCGGTCTCTGTCAAAAAGATGTCTTGCACCACCAGATGCTCCAGCGCGGCCAGGGACTCGCGCGCATGGTTGGCATCGGGGTCTGACATGGCCGGGTTTTCGCCTTGGACATACATGCCGCGAATCACCCCTTTTTTAATGGCATGCATCACCTCGACCACGGTCAGACCGGGTTTTTCATCGAGTGTGCCGGCCGGCAGTTTCCAGGCTTTTTCAAATTTGTCGCGCACCGCCGGGTCAGAGACGTGTTGGTAGTCAGGCAACATCATGGGGATCAAGCCTGCATCGGATGCGCCTTGTACATTGTTTTGTCCACGCAAGGGGTGCAATCCGGTTCCGGGGCGGCCGATCTGGCCGGTCATCAAGGACAGCGCGATCAGGCAGCGCGCGTTGTCAGTGCCATGCACATGCTGCGATACACCCATGCCCCAGAGAATCATCGAGCTTTTGGAGGTGGCATACAGGCGGGCCACATAGCGCAAGGTGTCGGCATCAATGCCGCAGATGGGTGCCATCAATTCCGGCGTGTAGCCTTGAACATTCTGTCGCAACTCTTCGTAGCCTATGGTGCGACTGGCGATGAAAGCCTCGTCAACCAGACCCTCGGTCACGATGACGTTCATGAGGGCGTTGAGCAAAGGTACGTCTGTGTCTGGCTTGAACTGCAAATGCCGGTGTGCCAGGCGGGTGAGGTCCGAGCGGCGCGGGTCCAACACCAGCAGCTTGCTGCCATTTTTAACGGCGTTCTTGATCCAGGTGGCGGCAACCGGATGATTGACCGTCGGGTTGGCGCCAATGATGACGATCACCTCGGCTTTGTTGACATCCATGACGGGGTTGGAGACGGCGCCCGAGCCTATTCCCTCAAGCAGGGCGACCACAGATGAGGCATGGCACAAGCGCGTGCAGTGGTCTACGTTGTTGCCGCCAAAACCGGTGCGCACCAATTTCTGGAACAAATAAGCCTCTTCATTGCTGCCTTTGGCCGAGCCGAAACCGGCAAGTGCTTGCGGGCCATGCTGATCACGGATGGCGGCCAGCTTGCCACCGGCCAACTCCAGGGCTTCTTCCCAGCTGGCTTCACGGAAAACATCGAGCACTCGGTTCGGGTCCATGCTGAAATCGCCGTTTTTAGGCGCATCAGTGCGACGGATCAAGGGCTTGGTCAGTCGCTGCGGGTGGTGGGCATAGTCAAAGCCATAGCGACCTTTGACGCACAGACGCTCATGGTTGGCCGGGCCGTCCCGACCTTCGACAAAAATAATTTTTTCATCTTTCACGTTGTAGGTCAGCTGGCAACCCACACCACAAAAAGGGCAGACCGAGGCCACTTGCTTGTCGGGCACGCTCAGCGCTGCGTCACGCGCCGGCATCAGTGCGCCAGTCGGGCAGGCTTGCACGCATTCGCCGCAGGCGACACAGGTAGACGCTCCCATGTCGTCGTCCATGTCAAAAACAATCTTGGCGTGTTCACCGCGAAATGCCAGTCCGATGACGTCATTGACCTGCTCATCACGACAGGCGCGCAGACAGCGTGTGCATTGGATGCAGGCATCAAGGTTGACGGCTATGGCAGGGTGTGACAAATCAGAAGGAGTCGAGTGCCTTGCTTCGAAACGAGGTTTGCCAACGCCGATTTTGGCGGCCCACTGGTCCAGCTCGTTGTGGCGCGTGTACGCTTTTTCAGGCATGTCCGACAGCAGCAGTTCCAGCACCATTTTTTGTGAAGCGATAGCGCGCGCACTGTCGGTGACGACTTTCATACCGGCGGTGGGGGCCCGGCAGCAAGAGGGTGCCAGCACCCGTTCACCGTCAATCTCGACCATGCAGGCCCTGCAATTTCCGACGGCTTGCATGCCTTCACGAAAACAAAGGTGGGGTATCTCCAGGCCTTCTCGCTTGGCGACCTGCAAAATCGATTCACTGGCACTGGCAGTCACTTGTTTGCCGTTGAGGCTAAAGCTCAGGGGCGCGTCCATCTCAGCGTGTTCCTGGCGGGTCATGGCGTTCATGGGGAGTCCTTGTGTCCGGTAAAAAGTGCCTGCACTGGAGGCTCAGGAGAGTTCTTGCGGAAAGTATTTAACGACGCTGTCCATGGGGTTGGGTGCTGCCTGTCCCAGCCCGCAAATGGAGGCGTCACGCATGACTTGCGAAAGCTCTGCCACCAGGGCCAGGTCCCAAGAGGTTTTGTTCATCAGCGTGACTGCCTTGGCCGTGCCGACCCGGCAAGGCGTGCATTGCCCGCAGGACTCGTGCTGGAAAAACCTCATCATGTTGCGCGCAGCATCGCTGGCGCTGTCTTTGTCCGATAAAACAATCACTGCGGCCGAGCCGATGAAGCTGCCGTAGGCTTGCAAGGTATCAAAGTCCAGCGGGATGTGGTTCAACGAGGCTGGCAAGATGCCGCCTGAGGCACCACCCGGCAAGTAGCCGTACAGGGTGTGCCCGTCGAGCATGCCGCCGCAATGCTCATCAATCAGTTCCTGCACCGTGATGCCGGCCGGCGCGAGCTTGACGCCGGGCTGCTTGACACGGCCAGAGACCGAAAACGAGCGCAGGCCTTTGCGGCCGTGGCGGCCATGCGAGGCAAACCATGGCCCGCCTTTTTCAAGCAGTTCACGCACCCAGTGCAGGGTTTCGAAATTGTGTTCCAGCGTTGGCCGGCCGAACAAGCCGACCTGCGCGACGTAAGGCGGGCGCAGCCGTGGCAAGCCGCGTTTGCCTTCGATCGATTCCATCATGGCGGATTCTTCGCCGCAGATGTACGCTCCGGCGCCTCGCCGCAATTCAATCTCCGGCATGCCCGCCATGGGCGGCGTTAAGCGCAGTTTGTCCAGTTCGGCCTCAAGCATGTGGCGGCAGCCGTGGTATTCGTCGCGCAGATAAATATATATTTTGGCGATACCGACAGCCCAAGCTGCAATCAACATGCCTTCTAAAAAGCGGTGCGGGTCGCGCTCTAGGTAGGTTCTGTCTTTGAAAGTGCCCGGCTCGCCTTCGTCAATGTTGATGGCCATCAGGCGCGGGGCTGTTTCTGCCCGCACAATGCGCCACTTCCGGCCGGCCGGAAAGCCCGCGCCGCCCAGGCCGCGCAGGCCGGCGTCTTCCAATGTTTTGATGACAGATTCCACGTCCCGCTCGCCCGCAAGGCATTGCTGGAGCAGCACATAGCCGCCGGCGGCCCGGTAGGCTGCCAGATCCATAAAACCAGCGGGCTCATGCCGTATCGCTTGCGCGCGGACGGCGGCTACGATGAGCTCGGCGCTGGCCATTGGCACAGGGTTTTGGCCCACCACGGCGGCAGGTGCTTGCTCACAGCGGCCTATGCAGGGTGCTGAAATCACTCTGACCTCGCGCCCCAGCAGTGCCGGTAACTTGCCCAACAAGTCTTTGGCCCCGGCCATTTCGCATGACAAGCCGTCACACACGCGTACCGTCAGTGCTGCAGGTGCGCTTTGACCTTCTTTCACCACATCAAAGTGGTGATAAAAAGTGGCGACCTCGTACACCTCGGTCTGCGCCATGCCCATCTCTTGTGCCAGCGCGGCCAGATGGGCGGCAGACAAATGGCCGAAACGATCCTGAATCTTGTGCAGATGCTCGATCAACATGTCCGGCTTGCGTGATGTTTCCCGCAGCAAGCTTTGAACCTCGGCCAGCGCAGCAGGGTCTACCCGCCTTCCTTTGGGCGCCTGGCGTTTACGCTGTTTGACGGCGTCATCCAGAACGACGATGGGAATGATCGGGTGATTCATGTTGTTTCAAGGCTCAAAGCTAAGTCTGTCGTGAAAGTCTTGCCGGGGTCAGATGACCTGGTCGGCGCGCATTTGTGTGATCTCGTCGGTGCTGTAGCCCAGTTGTTTCAGCACCTCTTCGGTGTGTTCGCCCAAAAGAGGAGAACGGGTCACTTCTGTCGGGCTGTCGGACATCTTGATCGGGTTGCCCACCGTGAGGTATTTGCCGCGTGTCGGGTGGTCGACTTCGACGATGGTGCCGGTGGCCCTTAAAGCGGGTTCCTCGGAAATCTCTTTCATCGACAAAATCGGCCCGCAGGGTATGTCGTACTTGTTCAAAATATCCATGGCTTCGAACTTGGTCTTGGTCATGGTCCATTGCTCAATCCGGGCAAAAATGGGCTTGAGGTGTAGCAGCCGGGCACCGGGCGTGGCGTAGGCTTCGTCGGTGATCCAAGCTTCCTCGCCGATCACCTTGCAAACCGATGGCCAGACCCCGGCCTGCGTGATGAAGTAAATGTAGGCATTCGGGTCCGTCTCCCAGCCTTTGCATTTGAGGATGGAGCCCGGTTGGCCACCACCTGAGGCATTGCCTGCACGGGGTACGGCTACGCCGAATTTGCTGTCCGGGTACTGCGGGTATTCGTGCATGGTGCCGGTGCGCTCCAGCCGTTGCTGGTCGCGCAGCTTGACGCGGCACAGGTTCAGCACGGCGTCTTGCATGGGGGCCAGTACTTTTTGACCGCGTCCGCTGGTGTTGCGTTGGTACAGCGCGGCCACAATGCCCAGGGCCAGGTGTAAACCGGTGCCGCTGTCACCTATTTGAGCGCCTGTGACCATAGGCGGCCCGTCGTCGGTGCCGGTGGTCGAGGCCGAGCCTCCGGCGCACTGCGCCACGTTTTCATAAACTTTGCAGTCCTCATAGGGGCCGGGGCCGAAGCCTTTGACTGACGCCACAATCATGCGCGGATTGATGGCCTGAATATGCTCCCAGGTGATGCCCATGCGGTCCAGAGCACCAGGGGCAAAATTCTCGACCAGCACGTCACAGGTCTTAATCAGCTCGTCCAACACCTTTTTGCCCTGGGCTTTTTTGGTGTCCAGAGTGATAGACCGTTTGTTGTGGTTGAGCATGGTGAAGTACAGGCTGTCCACCCCGGGAATGTCCCGCAGCTGACCCCGGGTTGCATCGCCTTCGCCTGCGCGCTCGACCTTGATGACATCCGCACCAAACCAGGCCAGAAGTTGGGTACAGGTCGGCCCGGACTGAACGTGCGTGAAGTCAAGAATTCGAACGCCGGCTAACGCTTTACTCATGAAATATCCTTTCGAGATGCAGAAGTGGGTTTTTTGACGGCCGTCTTTTCAGGGCGCCAAAGGTTCCAAATCTCATCATAATCATTGCGTCCATGGCGCTCTAGGGGTTTGGAAAATCAGCGGAGGGGAGTCTTTGCGGCCAATTGAGCTTCCAGCTCAGCGACTCTTTTCTTTAGTTTTCGATCTTCTTCAAAGCGGCTGCTTTCGTCGCGGATCACTGCCACGATGGAAGACACTTTATGCTCCGGCGTGTAAAGCATGGCCACGGTGAAGGCGATGGACATGGCATGACCGTCTTTGTGAACAGCTGGAACCCTGAGTACATCGCTGCCATAGCGCGTGATGCCGGTGGCCATGGTCTTGTGGTAGCCGTCCCAGTGGCGTTGTTGCAGCCTTTGCGGCGTGATGATGTCCAGTGAGTTGCCCAACGCTTCACCTTGTGCATAGCCAAAAATACGTTCTGCCGCCGGGTTCCACACAATGATTTTGCCGCCGGCATCGGCAATCACAATGGCGTCGCCTAAAGCACTGACTAGCTGCTGAAGGTCAACAGGTGACGGTGATGCGGTGTGCATGTTTGCCTTGCAGGTTGCAGCATGGAGTCCGGAAAAAAAGACGGCGTTCAAGCTGAACGCCGTCACGCCAAGCCTTGCGGGCTAGGCCATAGAGAAAAGCAGGTCAGACGGCTTTGGCAGCATGAATGTTGGCGATGTCGGTTTTGCTGTAACCCAATTCAGACAAAATTTCATCGGTGTGCTCGCCCAAAAGTGGTGAACCGGTGATCTCGGGTTTGAGGTCCGAGAACTTGATCGGGCTGCCGACCGTCACGTAGCTGCCGCGTTCTTTATGCGGCACGTCGACGATGGAGCCGCTGGCGCGCAGCGACTTGTCGTGGAGCAGTTCTTTCATGGACAGCACAGGCGCGCAAGGAATATCGAATTTGCGCAGAATGTCGACCGCTTCGAACTTGGTCTTGTCTTTGAGCCAGTCTTCAATGGTGGCAAAGATCTCCATGATGTGCGGTTGGCGCGCTTTGGGCGTGGTGTAAGCCGGGTCGGTCTTCCACTCCGGTTTGCCCAGAGCGTCGCAAATCGGTTCCCAGGCATGGCCCTGCACCGTGAAGTAGATGTAGGCGTTGGAGTCTGTCTCCCAGCCCTTGCACTTGAGAATCCAGCCGGGCTGGCCGCCACCGCCGGCATTGCCGCCGCGCGGCACCACATCCGAGAAGCTTTCGTGCGGGTACTGTGGGTACTCTTCCAGGTAGCCCAGCTTGTCCAGGCGCAACTGGTCGCGCATCTTGACGCGGCACAGGTTGAGTACGGCGTCTTGCATGGCGACTGCAACTTTCTGGCCCTTACCGGTTTGCTGGCGGCCGATGTAGGCCGTCAGGATGCCGATGGCCAGGTGCATGCCGGTGTTGCTGTCGCCCAGGGCGGCCGCAGAGATCATCGGGCCGGACTGCTCACCTTTCCACCAGCCGGTGGTGGAGGCAGCACCGCCGGCGCACTGGGCCACGTTTTCGTAGACTTTCAGGTCTTCGTAATGGTGGCCATCGCTGAAGCCCTTGACCGATGCCAGGATCATCTTGGGGTTGAGTTCCTGGATGCGTTCCCAGGAAAAGCCCATGCGGTCCAGTGCGCCGGGGCCGAAGTTTTCGACCAGCACATCGCTTTCCTTGATGAGTTTTTCCAAAATAGCCTTGCCTTCCGGTTTTTTGGTGTCCAGCGACAGCGAACGCTTGTTGCTGTTGAGCATGGTGAAGTACAGGGCATCGACGTTGGGAATGTCACGCAGCTGGCTGCGGGTGACGTCGCCGGCGCCCGGGCGCTCAACCTTGATGACGTCAGCGCCAAACCAGGCCAGCAATTGGGTGCAGGCCGGGCCGGCTTGCACGTGCGTGAAGTCGATGATTTTGATGCCGTTGAGGGGTTTGTTGCTCATGGGTTTTTCTCCTTAGGGGTAGCTCGGGTTACTTCTTTTTCGCAGCGCTCTGCGGGTTCAGACTGGTGATGCGGCCGCTCTCAGTGCCAGCGGTCTCATCGATGATGGCGTTGATCAATGTGGGGCGTCCTGATGCAATGGCTTGTGCCAATGCCTTGGCCAGTTCTGCAGGTGTGCTGGCCATCACGCCGACACCGCCGAAGGCCTGCATCATCATTTCGTAGCGGGCGTTCTTGACGAAGACGGTGGGGGCAACATCAGTGCCCAGCGGGTTGACGTCGGTGCCCTTATAAATGCCGTTGTTGTTGAAGACGATGATGCACACCGGCAGGTTGTAGCGGCAGATGGTTTCGACTTCCATGCCGCTGAAACCGAAAGCACTGTCACCCTCGATGGCAATGACCGGCTTGCCGGTGGTCACGGCAGCGGCAACGGCAAAGCCCATGCCGATGCCCATGATGCCCCAGGTACCGACGTCCAGGCGCTTGCGCGGCTCGTACATATCGACAATGCTGCGGGCAAAGTCGAGCGTGTTGGCGCCTTCATTCACGACCACGGCGTCAGGCCGCTCACGCACGGCATTGCGCACCACGTTCAGCGCGCTGTGGAAGTTCATGACGGCCGGGTTCAGCGCCAGCGTAGCGGCCATCTTGGCCAGGTTTTTGTCTTTGCGCTCCGTGACAGCAGCCGTCCAGTCCACCGGCGGTTTGGCCCAGTTGCTGCCCATGCCGGCCAACAATGCTGAAACGCAAGAGCCGATATCGCCCACCAGAGGCGCTTGAATCGGCACGTTGGAGTCCATCTCAGTGGGTGAGATGTCGATCTGGATGAATTTTTTGGATTCCGGTGTGCCCCAGGTTTTGCCTTTGCCGTGCGACAGCAGCCAGTTCAGGCGGGCGCCAACCAGCATGACGACGTCGGCTTCGGCCAGCACGTAAGAGCGGGTGGCAGATGCCGACTGCTCGTGTGTATCGGGTAGCAGGCCCTTGGCCATGGACATCGGCAGGTAGGGAATGCCTGACTTTTCGATCAGAGTGCGTATGTCGGCGTCGGCCTGCGCGTAGGCCGCACCCTTGCCCAAAATAATGAGAGGCCGTTGAGCGCCTTTAAGCAAGTCCAGAGCGCGCTTGACGGCGTCTGCCGCGGGAATCTGGCGCGGCGCTGGGTCAACGACTTTGATCAGCGATCGTTTTCCCTCCAGGGCGTCCATGGTCTGTGAAAACAGCTTGGCCGGCAGGTCCAGGTAAACGCCACCCGGGCGGCCTGAGAGCGCAGAGCGGATGGCGCGAGCAATGCCCACGCCGATATCTTGTGCATGCAGCACCCTGAAGGCCGCTTTGCAAAGCGGCTTGGCAATCGCCAGCTGGTCCATTTCTTCGTAGTCACCTTGCTGCAGGTCGACGATCTCGCGCTCGCTGGAGCCGCTGATCAGAATCATGGGGAAACAGTTGGTGGTGGCATTGGCCAGCGCCGTCAGGCCATTGAGAAAACCCGGGGCCGAAACCGTCAGGCAGATGCCAGGCTTTTGCGTCAGGAAACCAGCTGCAGCGGCAGCATTGCCGGCGTGCTGCTCGTGACGAAAAGAAATCATGCGTATGCCGGCCGCTTGCGCCTTGCGCGTGAGGTCGGTGATCGGGATGCCCGGCAGGGCAAAAATCGTGTCAATGTCGTTGAGTTTCAGGGCATCAATGACGAGACTAAAGCCGTCAGTTTGTTCCTGCGTTGTTGTTTCGTTGGTCATGAGGCGAAGTCTCTTTTTTGTCGACGGTCGGGATTAGCGGCGCATGTGGGTAAACCGGCTGTGACAGACGCAGAACGGGTCACATTTCACATGGCGTTATCATAGGGGCCGACCGTATTCAGGCTATTGACCACGGTCAATTTTCCCTGTTTTGAGCCCTGTGAGCGGCTTGCTTTCTTTTGCTTACGGCCCATTTCCCTAAACATGTCTTCCCTTGTTGACCATCGCGATAGAAACGTCATTCGTGTCCAGTTGGGGCAAAACACCGTTCTCCAAGGCATCACAGCAGCCCAAACCGCCGAACTTGAGGCCTTGCTGGTGGTCGTGGACTGTCATAAAGGCGACTCCTTGCTAGAGCAAGGCGTGCACGAGATGGAGCAGTACTTTATTTTGGAAGGCATTCTCAAGCGCGTCGTCACCAACCAGGCCGGCAAAGAGATGATTCTTCGCTTTGCCGATGAAAGAGACATGGAAACCAGCTACGCGGCGTGGCGTTTGGGTACACCAACGCCTTACAGCACGGTTTGCGTGACGAAAGTTCGGGTTGCCAAGCTGGCTTTGGTGGACTGGG
>JAIPDA010000037.1 GCA_021737905.1 Rhodoferax sp. | reverse complement strand
AATGTCGAGCTTGCGGATCAGGTCTTGCACTTGCACCAGCCGGGTGGGCGTGTCGCTGACAAAGACCTGGTTGGTCCGCAGATCCGCCAGCACACTGCCGCGCGCCGACAAAATGCGCATGCCACCCGGCGCGTTGGCGCCCGCACCGGAGCCGGTGAGACTGCGTGCCACATCAGCAGCGCGGGCGTAGTTCAGCTTGAACTCCTGCATGCGCACCGGGCCCAGTCCCTGCAAAGCCTGTTGGGCTTCGATGTCAGTTTTCTCTCTGGCTGCCAGCTCAGCTTTGGGTGCGATTTGTAAAACATTTCCCAGCTGACGCATGCCCAGACCATGCGTTTCCAGAATGATGTTCAGCGCCTGTGCCCATGGCACCTCTTTCAAGCGCAGCGTGACTGTGCCGGTCACGCTGTCAGACACCACCAAATTCAAGCCCGTGAAATCTGCCATCACTTGCAGCAAAGAACGGATGTCAATGTTCTGAAAATTCAGCGTCATCAGGCCGCGCCCATCCTGGCTCATTTGCTCCGCAGACGGCTGCCCGGCGGTCGACGCCTGCTGCGCCGCCACCGGCCAACAAGCCCACAACAGGCACATCGCCGGATACAGCATACGGGGGCTGTGTGCGGCCATCCAAATCGATGCAGAGTTCATGGCGTTTTCTCCAGCAGGTTCATAAAGCGTGTCTGCGCCACCTTGTTGGCACCGGGAACTGAACTGTGTTCGTACAACATCAGCCGCGACGCGCTGATCTCAGCGACTTGCGCTTCTTCAAGGCCCAGCACATCGCCCACACGCACCAGGTAAATCCGGTCCTTGACGCGAACCAGAGCCGCCGCCTGCCCCTGGCCCAGCAAGCTGCCCACCAGGGTCATGTTGGCCAGCGGTTCGGATTGCAGCGGCGCCCTGGCGCGGCCAGGGGCGGGGCGCGCCAAGACATTGGCAGCGAGCAAGGGCGCTGGCGGCCACAAACGCTCGCTGTTAAATGGTGCCAAGCCCGGCGCTATGGCAGGCCGAAGGCGTTCATTGACGGCATATTGAAGTGCTGAAGGTTCGGGCAGCGCAGAAGGATTCTTGGCGTGCGGTGACCTCAAGCTGATCAGCACCATGTCCATGCGCAGCAAGTCGTTCTGGAAGGGCACCAAACTGAAACTGTGCAAAGCCCAGCGCCACGGCAGGGCAGACAGTTCACGCGCAAAGCCGCCCAGGTCTTCAAAACGGCCTGTCAACTGCAGCGTCAGCCGCTGCTCTTCATAAAGCACGCCTGCAGTCGGCGCTTGAGGCTTGATCATGGCCAGCTGTAAGCGCCAGGCTTTTGCACTGCGACTCAGGCTGGACATCACCTGGTTCATATTGGAGGCGCCGGGCAATCGCAATTCAAGCTCTGACAGCCTTGACTGCGTCTGCGCCAACTGCGCCTTGAGTTCTGCCATCACGCCGAGTTGCGCGCGCCGCTCACGCAGAGTGGTCTGCAGTTGACCATGCGACTGCTGCGCCAATGCAATGCCTTGCGAAAGCGCTTGCAGCCACACAAACCAGAGCAGCAGCAAAGTCAGACCGAAGACCGGCACCAGGGCCAAATGACGCAGCCAAACCGGCCATTGCATGGGCTCTTTAAGTGCTAACGAGGGCAGCCTGAGCGCCATCATGGCCGCCCGCCCGGCTGTTTCTCTGCCGGCCCCGCCAGCAGCTCTGCGCGTATAGAAAAATTCAGGCCTGGCGGAAACCCCTCTTGCTGCACGGCGGCCGCAAGCGACATGTCCAGCAGCTCAGGGGGCTGCAACCATGGCGCGGAAGCATGCATCTGCGAGAGCAAATCAAAAACCTGCGAGCTCGAGCGGGCTGCACCCTTCATCAGCACCACCCTGCCATCCTGGCTGACTGCACTCCAATAAAGACCATCGGGAAGTTGTTCAGCCAAAGGCCACAACCAAGCCGCCGGCTGCGCGCTGTCTGTTTGAAATTGTTGTAAGACGGCCTCGCGCATGCGCGCAGCCTTGAGTTCAGTTTGCAGCCCGGCCGTGCTTTTGAGTTGAGCGTCCAACGCCTTTAATTCCTGTCGCAGTTGCAGGCCGCTGTCTTCAGCACGCGCTAAATCCTGTGCCAACAGCTGGCTCAGGCCCAGCGCTGTCAGCAGGGCCGCCAGGCAGGCCAGGGCCATGTTTTGCACAAAGGCTTTTCGCTGCTGCAACAGCGACAGCTTGCGATGCGGCAGAAAGTTAATCAGCACAGGTCCTTGAACCTCCTCAGTGCAAGCCCGAAAGCTGTCATCAGCCCTGCGCAGGCCAGCGGAGCTGGCGCAAAGCTGGGCACATGTTGGCCATGCACCAGGGACTTGATTGGGTCGGCCCACTGACAATCGCAGCCGAGCTGAAGGCCCAGCGATTCACACCATGACGGCTCTTCAGGGAAGTCGCCGGTCAGCAAAATCAGCGCCAAGCGGGCCGCCAATTCAACCTGCGACAGACTTGCCATCCCGTCTTGTAAATGCTGCTCAAGCTCGAACACGGTTGGCAGACCCGGGGGCAAGACCTCTGACTGGTACACCACTTTGTGATGCAGCAAGAGCTGCAAAGAAGTGCCATCTGACAGCAACTGGACCAAGGCCGTGACGCCGGACGGGTTCTTCTGCGGCCGCAGTCGCAGCAACAGCGCAGCGGCGCGTGCGCAGGCCTGTGCCTGGCCGTCCACCACGGTGGGTAGCAAGCCGGCTGACTCTGCCAGACCCAAACGATCTTGCAACATGTCCTGAGGCGTGGTGGCGGCCCAGACCTGCTGCGTTGTTGTCGCGCCAGCGCCGTGCACCAGGCCGAAGTCCATGGCCAAGGCCGCCGCCGACGGATCGCGGTCAAGCGACATGGCTTGCAGGACCTGCTGCTCGAGTGCGCCCGGACTGCAAGGGCCGGGCAAGGTCAGCACCTGGGTCTGGACGGCGGAAGCAGGCATGGCCAAGGCCACGCGTCGGTGCTTGCTGCCGGTGGCTTGTACCAAGCGCTTCAGGGCAGCGCTAACGTCCTCAAAGCGCTCGATTTGTCCTTGCACGATGCAGCCGGGTGCAAGAGACTCTGCAGCGCAGCGTTCTAGCCCTAAGCGCGCACGCCCGTTGCGGGCCAACTCCACCCAATGCAGGCTGTCAGCGCCGATGTCCAGGCCGATCAGCGGCTCAGGTTGGGCTTGGAAAAAAGAGATCAAAGAATTAAATTAAATTTAAAGAACTCAAGTATGGACAATCAAAGGCTATTTAACAATACCAACATACTCGTTTTAGAATTTTCAACTTCTACCCTTGCGCAGGCAAAGTCGCTGAGCGCTACGGCCCACGTATAGTTTGGCGACTGAGACCCGCAGACACCCTGAACCGTCAGGCCGTTTTTTATAATGGCCGGCTGTTCCCACGATTGAGTCCATGCCCCGGAAACCCACAGACACCCCAAAGCCTGCAAGCCAGCCCCCATGCCCGCCTGAGGCCACGCCCCTGAACCTGTTGATCAGGCTGCTGAAATGGGCCGCTGGTCTGGCGACGGCCGGCATGCTGGCGCTGCTGATGGTGATTGCGCTGGCTTTGTCAGTGGCCTATCCCAATTTGCCCGATGTTTCGGACATGCTGAACTACCGGCCCAAGCTGCCGATGCGCGTTTTTTCGGCAGATGGCGCACTGATCGGTGAGTTTGGCGAAGAGCGGCGCAGCCTGACGCCCATCAAAGACATTCCGCAGGTGATGAAAGACGCGGTGCTGGCCATCGAAGACGCGCGCTTTTTCCAGCACGGCGGCGTGGACTATCTGGGCGTGGTGCGCGCCGGCCTGGCCAATGTGGGGCGTTCCAAAAGCCAGGGCGCATCGACCATCACCATGCAAGTGGCGCGCAATGTGTATTTGTCTGCCGAAAAAAGCTACATGCGCAAAATTTATGAAATTTTGCTGACCTTCAAGCTCGAACACCTGCTCACCAAAGACCAGATCCTTGAGATCTACATGAACCAGATTTTTCTGGGTCACCGTGCTTACGGATTTGCCGCCGCCTCTGAAGCCTATTTCGGCAAACCCCTGCAAAAAATCACCATTGCCGAAGCCGCCATGCTGGCCGGCCTGCCCAAAGCTCCTTCGGCCTACAACCCGATCAGCAACCCGCAGCGAGCCCGCTCCCGCCAGCTCTACATCATTGAGCGCATGGAAGACAACCGGTTCATCACCGCAGAGCAAGCGATTGCTGCCAAAAAAGAAACCCTCAAGATCCGCAAGGGCCAGGATGACGGGCGCGTGCATGCCGAGTACGTGGCCGAGACAGTTCGCCAACTGGTCTACAGCCAATACGGGGACGACACCTACACCCGCGGCCTGAATGTCTACACGACGCTGTCTTCGGTGGAGCAAACGGCCGCCTACAAAGCGCTGCGCAAGGGCATCATGGATTTCGAGCGGCGCCAGATTTACCGTGGCCCTGAAAAATTCATCACCCTGCCTGCGGACCCGAAAGAGGCCGAAGATGTGATTGACGATGCGCTGGCCGACAACCCGGACAACGGCGACGTGATGTCCGCCGTGGTGCTGGAAGCCTCGCCCAAAAAAATCAAAGCGGTCCGGCAAAACGGTGAGCTTGTTGAGATCACGGGCGATGGTTTGAAGCCCGCCGAGTCAGGGCTCAGCGCCAAGGCGCCTGCCAACATCCGGCTGCGCCGCGGCGCGCTGATCCGGGTGGCCAAGACCTCAGAGACAGCCTGGGAGATCACCCAGCTGCCTGAAGTCGAGGGCGCTTTTATCGCTATGGACCCGCGCAACGGCGCCATACGCGCCCTGGTTGGCGGTTTTGATTTTGATAAAAATAAATTCAACCACGTGACGCAGGCCTGGCGGCAGCCGGGCTCGAGCTTCAAGCCCTTCATCTATTCGGCAGCGCTTGAAAAAGGCTTCACGCCGGCCACGGTCATCAATGACGCACCGTTGTTTTTTGACGCCAGCGTGACCGGCAGCCAACCTTGGGAGCCCAAAAATTACGACGGCACTTTTGACGGGCCCATGAGCCTGCGTACAGCCCTGAAGAAATCCAAGAACATGGTGTCCATCCGGATTTTGCAAGCGGTTGGTCCGCAAAACGCGCAAGACTGGATTGCCCGCTTCGGCTTCGAAGCTGACAAGCACCCGGCCTACCTGACCATGGCGCTCGGTGCCGGATCGGTGACGACGATGCAGATGGCCACGGGCTACTCGGTGTTTGCCAATGGCGGCTACCGCATCAACCCCTACCTGATCACCAAAATCACCAACCAGCAAGGCCGCACCTTGGTGGAGACACCGGCACCCGTTCTCAATGAGAGCATGCGCGCCATTGAGCCACGCAATGCCTTCATGATGTCCAGCCTGTTGCAGGAAGTCACCCGCTCAGGCACGGCCGCCCGCGCGCAGGCCACGCTCAAACGCCCCGACCTGTACGGCAAGACCGGCACCACCAACGACTCGATTGACACCTGGTTTGTCGGCTATCAACCCACGCTCACAGCGGCTGTCTGGATGGGCTATGACAAGCCCCGCAAACTCGGCGACCGCGAAACCGGTGGCGGCCTGAGTTTGCCGATCTGGATCACCTTCATGGAAACAGCGCTCAAATCTACCCCGGTGACCGAAATACCGGTACCCCCCGGGGTGGTCAACGTCGCTGGCGAGTGGTTTTATGACGAATTTGCGCGTGGCGCCGGCGTCAGCAGCTTAGGCATCGAAGGCCGACCCTCCGGTTTACCGCTTGACGCCGGCAACCCGTCCCTGCCGGGGGCAGCGCCATCCGTCCAGGTGATGCCGGCGGCCGATGAACGCCGTCGTATCCTGGACCTGTTCAAGAACTGAAACGCAAGGGCCGGCCGGCCTGCTCGCTGGCGTAACGCGACAGGTCGGCAAAAAATTCGCCCGCGCCCTTGGTGTCTTGCCAACGGCCGTCCATGCACTTGTAATGAAAGCCGCCCGCGCGCGCGGCCATCCAGATTTCCTGCAAAGGCTTTTGCAAATTGATGATGATCTGGCTGCGGTTGTCAAAGCTCAGCGTGACCATGCCGCCGGTGCGCTGGTTGTCGATGTCGGCGTCCGTTTCATCGTTGATGCGGTCGCAAGCCCGCTCTACCGCTTGCAAAACGGCCTCAGCCAGGTCCAGGTATTCGAGCTCGGTCATTACAATCCCATCATGTTTGCTTTACTTCTTCGTCACAACCAAATTCTAGGCCGCCGTGCGCTGGCGACCCGCCCGCATGGTCTTGCGGCTTTTGGACTCAGCGCCCTGCTGCTCCTGGCCTTGACGGGCTGCGGCCAAAAAGGCCCGCTGTTTTTGCCACCCGGGCAAGCTGTGCCCGCAATTGTTGTACCGGCCCCCAACACTGCAGCGCCAGTCCCGCAGGCGCCTGCCGCGGGCATCGCCCCCACCGCGCCATGACACCTCAGCATGTGAGCCCAGGCGCCGCCGCCACCCTGCCCGGACACCCTTTTGTGGCCTACCACGGCGCGGCATTGCAGATGGAAGATGTGGCCTTGAGCAGCCTAGCGGCGCAACACGGCACGCCGCTCTTTGTCTATTCCAAAGCGGCCATGCTGTCTGCACTGGCCGCCTACCAGCGCGGCTTTGCCGGCCGCGATGCGCAAATCTGCTACGCCATGAAGGCCAACTCATCGCTGGGCGTCTTACAGGTTTTTGCCCAGGCCGGCTGCGGCTTTGACATCGTCTCGGGCGGCGAACTTGACCGCGTGCTGGCCGCCGGGGGGCAGGCCTCCAAGGTCATTTTTTCAGGCGTCGGCAAGACGCGCAGTGAAATGCGCCAGGCACTGCAAGCGGGCATCGGCTGCTTCAATGTCGAGAGTGAAGCCGAGCTCAATGTGCTCAGTGAGGTGGCGCTGTCGATGAGCCTGCGCGCTCCGGTCAGCATTCGCGTGAACCCGAACGTAGACCCTAAAACCCATCCTTATATTTCGACCGGTCTCAAAGGCAACAAGTTTGGCGTGTCGCATGAGGACGCGCTGCGCATCTACCGGCATGCCGGCAGCCTGAGTGGTTTGCGTGTCGTTGGAATTGACTGCCACATCGGATCGCAGATCACAGAGACCGAACCCTACCTGGACGCCATGGACCGCGTGCTCGACCTGGTCGCCGGCATCGAGGCTGACGGCACGGTGCTTGAGCACATCGACTTTGGCGGCGGTCTGGGCATCAACTACAACAGCGACACGCCGCCGGCTGCAGACGTGCTGTGGACGCAACTGCTGAGCAAACTTGACGCCCGCGGTTTCGGGAAGAAAAAACTCATGATCGAGCCCGGCCGCTCACTGGTGGGCAACGCCGGCGTGTGCCTGACCGAGGTGCTGTATGTCAAACCCGGCGAGCAAAAGAATTTTTGCATCATCGACGCGGCCATGAACGATTTGCCCCGCCCGGCCATGTACCAGGCTTTTCACGCGATTGTTCCGCTGCAGCATGCAGCCGGCGCGCGCACGCAGGCGGTGTACGACGTGGTCGGCCCGGTTTGCGAAAGCGGTGACTGGATCGGCCGAGACCGCACACTGGCCGTGCAAGCCGGCGACCAATTGGCCGTGCTGTCCGCAGGCGCCTATTGCATGAGCATGGCCAGCAACTACAACACCCGCGGCCGCGCGGCCGAGCTGTTGGTCGACGGCAGCACAGTGCATGTGATTCGCGAGCGCGAGAGTGCGGCTGAGCAGATGCGCCATGAGCGCTTAGTGCCCTGACGCTGATTTTTCAACGCGGCCGAGGCCGCAGCTTACGCAGTCGCCAACCCAGCAAGAGCGCCAAAATGCCGGCGTACACCGCCACTTCAGCAAAATCGTTTTTGCCAGCACGCATCCAGAAGAAATGCAAGATCGCCAGCCCTGCCACTGCATACACCAGCCTGTGCATGCGCTGCCATCGCTGCGCACCCACGGCCCGTATGGCTGCGTTAAATGAAGTTGCGGCCAGCGGCGTGAGCAGCTGCAGCGCCAGCGAGCCCACCAGAATAAAGGGCCGCTTGACAATGTCATTGAATATGTCGGCCACATCAAAGCCCATGTCAAAGCCGCTGTAGCTCAAGAAATGCAGCAGTGCATAAAAATACATGAACACGCCCAACATGCGCCGGTAACGCGCCAGCGCTGACAGCCCGCTGAGCTCGCGCAGCGGTGTCACCGCCAGCACAATCACTAAAAAGCGCAAGGCCCAGTCGCCGGTGGCGCGTATCAAAGCCTCTTGCGGGTTCGCTCCCAGCAGGTCCTGCACCACCTGGTAAAGCAGCCAGCTAAGAGGCAGCAGACACAGGGCAAAAACCAAAGGCTTGGCCCAGCGGTGGGACAACAGCCGGTTCATCAACAAACAGACCTCCAGCCCTTGCAGCCTGAAACGCGCGCGGGTTTAGAAAAACTTCTTGAGGTCCATGCCGGCATACAGCTGCCCCACCTGGGCCTCGTAGCCGTTGAACATCAGGGTCTTGCGTTTTTTGGCAAACAAGCCGTCTTCACCGATGCGCCTCTCGCTGGCCTGGCTCCAGCGCGGGTGGTCAACCGTCGGGTTGACGTTGGAATAAAAACCGTACTCCTGCGGCGCCGACTTGTTCCAGGAGGTCTTGGGTTCTTTGTCCGTGAAGCGGATTTTGACAATGCTCTTGCCGCTCTTGAAGCCGTATTTCCAGGGCACCACCAGGCGCAGCGGTGCGCCGTTTTGCTTGGGCATTGTCTCGCCGTACATACCGAATGCCAGCATGGCCAGCGGGTGCATGGCTTCGTCCATGCGCAGCGCTTCGGTGTAAGGCCATTCGAGCACGCGCGAGCCCACAAAAGGCATGGTCTTGGGGTCCGCCAGGGTGATGAACTCGACGAACTTGGCGCTGCCCAAGGGTTCCACTTTTTTGATGAGCTCCGCCACCGAATAGCCCACCCAAGGAATCACCATAGACCAACCTTCAACACAGCGCAGGCGGTAGATACGCTCTTCCTGCGCGCTGAGCTTGAGCAAATCTTCGATCGCATATTTGGCTGGTTTTTTAACCAAGCCTTCGACCTCTACGGTCCAGGGGGAGGTGACCAGCGAGCCTGCATTTTTAGCCGGGTCCGCTTTGTCCGTGCCGAACTCATAAAAGTTGTTGTAGCCGCTGGCATCTTTGTAGTCTGTGAGCTTGTCCATGGTCACCGCGCCGGCCACCGGGGACTTGCGCCCCGGCAGTGCCGGATTTTTACCCGGCCGCGCCAGCTCTTGTGCCATCGCCTCACGGCCGGCCCAGGAGGCCATGGCAGCACCAGCAGCGCCCGAAGCCATCAGCTTGATCAGGTTGCGCCTTTCGCGGTACAGGCGCTCAGTGGTGATCTCGCTGGAAGCGGGATGTATAAAACCATTGTTCAGTGTTTTGATCAACATGGGTGACCCTTTCAAACATCAGTGCGGAAAATACCGCAAGCCTCACAGCTCACCGTAGCTGTGCAGACCCGACAAAAACATATTAACGCCCAAAAATGCAAACGTGGTCACCGCCAGCCCAACCAAGGCCCACCAGGCAGCGACTGTGCCGCGCAAGCCCTTCATCAGGCGCATGTGCAGCCAGGCCGCATAGTTGAGCCAGACGATCAAGGCCCAGGTTTCTTTCGGGTCCCAGCTCCAGTAACCGCCCCAGGCTTCGGCAGCCCACAGCGCACCGAGCACGGTGGCAATGGTGAAAAAAGCAAAACCTACGGCAATGGCTTTGTACATCACATCGTCCAGCACTTCAAAGCTGGGCAGGCGCTCAGCCAGACGCTGGCGGCCCCACAAAATGCCGCCCGCGACCAGCGCCGACACCAGCAGGTAACCGAGCCAGTAGCTGCCGCCGGCGGCAGCCGATGACTTGCGAAAGACGATGGGCACAAAACACATCACCACGCCCAGCAGCCACAGCGGCGTGAGCTTGTACCAGCGCTTCTCGCCGGCTTGCTGCTTGACCAGATAAGCCAGCGCCACCATGGCAGCCAGTGCAAACATACCGTAGCCTATGAAGTTGGCCGGCACGTGTAGCTTCATCCACCAACTCTTGAGGGCAGGCACCAAGGGCTGGATCTCGTGGGCTTCGCGCACAACGGTGTACCAAAGCAAAAAGCCAACAGCGGCACTGACCACCAGCATGACAAAAGCGCCCAGCGAACGGGTCTTGTACTGCGCTTCAAAATAAAGATAAAAGGCCGCCGTCATCCAGCTGAACAATACGAAAACCTCGTACAGATTGCTGACCGGGATGTGGCCGATATCGGGGCCCATCAAATAGCCTTCGTACCAGCGCACCATGGTCCCAATCAGCGCCATGGCGATGGCGGCCCAGACAATGCGCGAGCCCATCAACTCGAAGCTGGCACTGCGCCCACCCTCACCCCGGCCTGCGATCATGCCCAGCCAGTAAAACAGCGTGCCCATGAAAAACAAGACGCTCATCCACAAAATAGCAGACTGACTGGACAAGAAATATTTGAGCCAGAACACCTGCTCGGCACGCGCCAGATCACCCTGGTAAGACCAGATGCCCAGCAGTGAGGCCAGCGTCACCACCAGCATCAGGGCGCGCAAGGGCCGCCAGAACCAGCCCATGGCGATGGCCGCCGGTATCGTGCCCAGCAAGATAGCTTGTTCATAGCCATCCATGGCCGACTGGTAACGCACAAAAGCAAATACACCACCGGCCAACACCAGCGCAGCGAACAGCCAGTCCAGCACGTTGCGACGCACGAAATAACCCTCCCGCAAAATAAAAGCGTCCTGACCGCCGCTGTTTTGCAAGATGGTGGTTTGGGTGGTCATGAGCGTTCCTGTAACAGTCGGGATTTCAGCATTTCAAATTCTTTATCGCCATCCATGGTCTTGCGGTTGGACGACAGCGCCATGGTGGCATGACAGGCGGGCGGGTCTGCCTGAGCGGGTTCTGCCTGCATGTGCGGGGCCGACAGCCAAACCCAAAGCCGTCGCTCGCGCACATAAAGCATGGCAAAAATACCCAGAATCAAGAAGGCGCAACCCAAGTAGACGATGTTACGCCCCGGGGATCGCGTCACCTGGAAAACGCTGGCTTGCACTTGCGAAAACCCGGTCAATTCAAAAGCCATGGGCGCAGGGTAGTGGAATGCATCACTCAAACTGAGCACCATCTGGGACATGAAGTTCTGCGCTTTTTCGTCCCGCGCCAGGGGCGCAAGACCGGCCTCTAGGCGCGTTTGAGCGACCAGCTCGAACAGCACGCCATTGAGTATGCGCACCAGCACTTCGCTGGCGCGGTTGCGCTCTTCTTGCGGTACATTGATTTCCATGAAGTCTGAAATCGCCTGCAAGCCGGCCACCGGTTTGGCAGCGGGCAATGCCGGACTGGCAGCCGCGGGCTGGACGCTTTGCGCACCCGCAAACAAAGCCAGCGCCCTGCCGGCAGACGCCGTGAGCTGAGCAGCGAGGTCGGGTCTGTCGGTGGCGATGGCCTGGCGCACATAGCGCCTGACCGCTTCGTCACGCTTGAGCGGATCGGCCAGGGCGGCACGCGCGGCCAAGAAAGTGGCCATGCTGCTTTCAGCGTCCGCCGGCACGCGCAAAAACTGAAAGGAGTCCGCCGGCGTTTCACGCACACCCCACAAAAAGACGGCCGTGCTGTCGGGGTTGGCGTCCATGCGCACCGGCAGCATGTAGTTCTGGAATTCACGGGCCTGACCGGCGGCATCGCGCAGCTTGTAGCTCACGCTGGGCCCGACATTGCGTAGCTCTTTTTGCGTGCTGGTCTTGTTAGCAGCCCCCAGACGGGCGTCGATGGCCTGGCGCAGGTCCACCTTGCGCACGTCAGCGCCTGAACCCTCGGCCTGACTGCCGCTGTTGCCGAAGTTTTCCACATTGATCACCCGCAGCGCAGTGAATTCAAGGGTGAGCTTTTCGGGGCCATTGCTCAAA
Source organism: Rhodoferax sp. (assembly GCA_021737905.1). Lineage (GTDB taxonomy): Bacteria > Pseudomonadota > Gammaproteobacteria > Burkholderiales > Burkholderiaceae_C > Polaromonas. The sequence continues at coordinate 1,882 of JAIPDA010000037.1, read as the reverse complement.
TTGCTGGAGCCGCCGATAGTGCCCTGAATCTCAAAGGGCTTGGTGGCGGCGTTCATGGGAACCGCTTGCAGCGTGACGCTGGAGCCGCCATCGTCAAAGCTGGACTGGTAAATCTCAATCCCCCGGTGGCGCACCGGATGATTGACCTCGACACGCGCCGGAATTTCTTGGCCGCTTTCTTTGTCGTGGATCACGATGTCACTGGCAAACAATTTAGGCATGCCGGTGGCGTAATACTCGACCACGAATTTTTTCAGCTCAATAGAAAAAGGCAGCTCTTGCAGAAGCACACCGCCGGGCTGGTTGAGCATGGCCGTGCTCGACTGCGAACCTTCAGCCACCAGCAAATTGGCGCGGAAAGTCGGGTTGGTACTGCTCAAGCGGTGCTTGTCGGGCACGTCAGCAATCAAGCCGCCGCCGGCAAACACAGATTTATCGTTGAACCACATCTGCGCGCGAACCATCAGATCGCCATCGAGCAAACCGCCCAGGCATACCAACACAATGGCGCTGTGCGCCGCGATGTAGCCGAGCTTGTTGGCAGCACCCTTTTTGGCGGCCACCATCCAGCCGGTGTCACGCTGCTGAAGCTTGACGCGCCAGCCGCCCTGCACCAGTGTCTGGCCGATGCGCCGGGCGGCGGCCTCAGGCATTTCGGTCAGCTTGCCTTCTGCGCGGTGACCAAAGGCCTTGAGACTTTGCTCGCGAATGTCTTCTTTGTAGTGTTTGAGCTCGGCCAGGATTTTGGGGGCGTTACGGCTGATGCACAAACTGGTGCTCAAGACCAGAAAAGCCAGAATCAGTAAAAACCACCAGGCGCTGTAAACCGTGTTCAGGCTGCTCAGGCTGAACACTTGGGCCCAGAAGGGGCCGAACTGGTTGACATAATTGGAGAAGGGTTCCTGCTGCTTGAGCACCGTGCCGATGACCGATGCGATACAGATGAGCGTGAGCAGGGAGATCGAAAATCGCATCGACGACAACAGCTCCACCACGCTGCGCCAGACGCGGGAGTCTGAGTCAAGCTCAATGCCTTGGGTGGAAACGGTCATGTCATTGGAAAGATTTGGTGCGATCAGCTGTCTATCAGCCTACAGTCCAGCACTTGCAGCCATAGGAGGCACAAGGTCGTGCCCATGAAAAAAGCGGGTCTTTCGTTGAAAGACCCGCCTGTTACCCGCATGAAAACTTAACGCAGACCGGCGATGTAGTCCGCCAGCGCGCGGATTTCACGGTCGTTGAGCTTGGCAGCGACTTGCGTCATCTGCAAGTTGTTCTGGCGCACGCCATCACGAAAGCCGGTCAGCTGGGCGGCGGTGTATTCGGCATGCTGGCCGCTCAGGCGGGGGTATTGCACCGGGTTGCCGGCACCGTTGGGGCTGTGGCAGCCTGCGCAGGCGGCGATCTGCCGGTCGGCCACGCCGCCACGGTAAATGCGCTCACCCAGGGCCACCAACTCTTTGTCATTGGCAAAGCCGGGCTTGATTTTCTTGGAGGCGGCCCAAAAGGCGATGTTCTTCATGTCGGCATCGCTCAACTGGGAAGCAAAGCCTTGCATGACGGCGTTTTTACGAATGCCGGCCTTGAACTCCTGCAACTGCTTGACCAGGTATTCAGGATGCTGCTGGGCCAGCTTTGGATTGACCGGAGTGCCGGAATTGCCGTCAGCGCCGTGGCAGGCTGCGCACGCTGCTGTGAACTTGGCTTCGCCAGCCACAAGATCGGGCTTGACGACCTTGGCCGGCGCAGCTGGTGCTGCTGGCGCGGCGGCATGAGACGACAAAGCCGTCGCAGATAACAGGGCGGCGAAGAAATAAGTGACAAGCAGCTTCATATCAGGGCGTTTTAAATTAGGGTGCGTAAGAAACCATCAACATCTGAT
>JAIPDA010000036.1 GCA_021737905.1 Rhodoferax sp. | reverse complement strand
GCGCCGCATCTCGCTGGGCATGAAGCAGTGCAAGGCCAACCCTTGGCAAGAATTTGCCCAGGACACCAAGCGCGGCGACCGCGTCAAAGGCCCGATCAAGTCGATCACCGACTTCGGCGTCTTTGTGGGTCTGGCTGCCGGCATCGACGGCCTGGTGCACCTGTCTGACTTGTCATGGAACGAAACCGGCGAAGCCGCTGTTCGCAACTACAAAAAAGGCCAGGAAGTTGAAGCCATCGTGCTGGCTGTTGACGTGGACCGCGAACGCATCTCTCTGGGTATCAAGCAGCTCGACTCTGATCCGTTCACCACCTTCGTGTCGATCAACGACAAGGGCGCAATCGTGACCGGCAAGGTCAAGACCGTTGACGCCAAAGGCGCCGAGATCGATCTGGGCGAAGACATCATCGGTTACCTGCGCGCCAGCGAAATCAGCAGCGACCGCGTTGAAGATGCCCGTAACGTGCTCAAAGAAGGTGACGAAGTCTCTGCCGTGGTGGTCAACGTGGATCGCAAGACCCGCAACATCCAACTGTCGGTCAAAGCCAAGGACAACGCTGACCAGCAAGAAGCCATGGCCACGCTGAGCAAAGAGTCCTCACGAGACAACGCCGGTCTGACCAGCCTGGGCGCCTTGCTGCGCGCCAAGCTGGACAACAACAGCTAAGTCGACAACGATCCAAGACAAGCGGGGCGACAGACCTTTTCGGGTTTCTTGTCCCGCTTTCTTTTGGAACGCTGCGTTTTCAGTCTTTTTGCACCCAAGCCTTTCATGACCCGCTCAGACCTTGTTGAAGAACTGGCCAACCGTTTCAGCCAGTTGACCCACAGAGACGCCGAACATGCCGTCAAGACCATTCTTGACGCGGTCAGCGATGCTTTGGTGCGCGGTCACCGGATTGAGATACGCGGCTTTGGCAGCTTCTCTATCAACCACAGGCCCCCGCGCATGGGGCGTAACCCGCGCTCCGGCGAAAGCGTGGCCATTCCTGAAAAGCGCGTGCCGCATTTCAAACCCGGCAAAGCCCTGCGCGAAGCCGTCGATGCCCGCACCCAAGAACTGCTGGCAGCGCCGCAAGCCAAGAAAACGAATCATCCCGCCCCTGTGACACTCAAGGGGAAGGGGCTGGCTACAATCGCCAGACCCACCGGGAGAGCTGAGTGAAATACGTGCTGTGGCTGCTCAAAGCAGCCATTTTTTTTACGCTGTTTGCTTTTGCGCTGAATAACCAGCATGTTGTGTCCGTGCACTTCTTTTTCGGCACGCTGTGGCAAGCGCCACTGGTGTTGGTGGTGCTGGCAGTCTTTTCGGCCGGTATGGCGCTGGGCGTGCTGGTGATGATGCCGCGCTGGTGGAAAAAACGCCGCGCGCTGACTAAGCCGCCCGCATCACCCCCCGCAGTCAACGACTTACCCCATGGAATTTGATTACGCCTGGCTGCTGATGGCTTTTCCGCTGGCCTTTGCGCTGGGCTGGCTGGCCTCCAGGCTGGATCTGCGGCAACTCCGCGTTGAAAACCGGCAAGCCCCCAAAGCCTACTTTCGCGGCCTGAACTTCCTGCTCAACGAGCAGCAAGACCAGGCGATTGACGCTTTCATTGAAGCGGTGCAAAACGACCCGGACACCTCCGAGCTGCACTTTGCACTGGGTAATCTTTTTCGTCGCCGCGGCGAATACGAGCGCGCTGTACGGGTACACGAACACCTGATCGCCCGCGGCGACTTGACCCCCGCCGAGCACAACCGTGCACAGCATGCGCTCGCGCTTGATTTTTTAAAGGCCGGTCTGCTCGATCGCGCCGAAGCGGCACTTCGCAAACTCGAAGGCACCAGCTACCAGGAAGAAGCGCGGCTGGCGCTGCTATCGATTTACGAGCGGTCCCGCGACTGGGCGCCAGCCACTGAAATTGCCGGCAAACTCGACGGCAGCAGCCGTGGCAGTTTTGGTGTGAGGCAGGCGCATTACCTTTGCGAACAAGCCCTGGCTATTGGGGCCGCAGGCGACACCGGACAAGCCTTGTTACTGCTACAGAAAGCCATCAGCTTGGCACCGGGTGCCGCCAGACCCTTGATTGAAAAAGCCAAACTGGAGCACCAGCTAGGTTTAAATGCTAACGCCTTCAACACACTCACTCAACTAGAGCAAGCCGCCCCCCAGGCCATGCCTCTCGCAGCTGAGCTGCTGGCCCAAGTCGCCAAAAGCTGCGGCCAGCAAACTATTGCGCTTGAAAAGCTTAAAAACAATTACGACACACTCCCCTCGGTTGACGTGCTGGAAGCCATCATCCAACTGGGCGATGACCGACAGTCAGCGCGGGACTGGTATGTGAAACACCTCGAACGGCAACCATCGCTGCTGGCGGCCTCCCGCTGGATTGCCGGGGAACGCTTTGAAAACGAACAACCCCACAAGCTGGTGCAACGCGCCCTGGACCAGGCCACCAAGCCGCTGATGCGCTACCGCTGCGCCGCCTGCGGCTTCGAAGCCACCCAGCATTTCTGGCACTGCCCGGGTTGCCAGGCCTGGGACAGTTATCCGGCGAGGCGGATTGAGGAGCTGTAAAGTTCGCCTGTGGTTATCGATAATAAATGGCCTTGAAACTGCCACTCTTGTAAAAAAGAGCTGCCAAAAGGCTTAGTGACCCTGCTCTTTAAATATTTTTTTCTTTTGCTTTTTAAAGGCTCGGATCAAAAAATCAGGCAATGCCGCACGAACGTAATCTTTGAACTTCAACTTCACCTCTGATTTATGATCCGCTCTCGGTCTAAATATGGTCGAATGGTCGTAACCAAGAGCCTCACCAGCAGGTCGGCCTGTTGAAAAATAGTAATAGGCCAGTGACTTCCTTGAGCGGCTTTCAGGGCAATTTAAAGGGTCAGGGTGGCCATGATAGGTGAATGATGTTGTCGTAAATAAAACAGCCGTATTGAATTTTGGCATCACAGATACCACTGCTTTTTTTCTATCAACATCAAAAAGTTGTAATTTACCGCCCCAATCGTCCAACCAGTCTTTGTTTAGATATACAAGTAAATTCAAACGCCGGTCCAATGTGAGCTTTGGATGGTTGTTGAAATCAGCGTGGACTTTCAGTAAGCCGCCCCTCTTTATTTCATGATAGCCGCCACCAGCCAAATAAGGGTCGCTGATCAAGGGCTCTTGAATACCCGTAATCGTATTTAAATAATTTAAAAAAAGATCCGAATTTAAATATGATGTTAAATACAAAGCAGCCGGAGATAGTATCCCCATACCTCTTCCAGCAAACTTTATTTCGTTGGCATTGTTAAATTTTATGGCGCTCTCATCATGCATAGCCAAATCAGGAAATTCTTTTAAAACCTTTTCCAAAACATCCAGCTTAATGAAGTCATCCATCACAATGTGCGGGAAAGGGCTTGCAGATTGGTAGCTATTAGAAATTGATTTAGCATCAAGCCATTTTTCGTTAATTACTTCATTAAGATTCATAAATTTTGTCCCAAAAACACAAAAACTTTGATGCGAAGGCCTACGAACTACTTATTAACTAACGGCTTTATCAAAAATTGATTGGCGATGTTTTATTGACACCCAAATATTTATTTTTATACGCTATGGCCATGTAATTGGTTACATATCGAACAAAAATTCTTTAAATCAATATGATCATGACTCACGCTTTTGATACCAAATGTCACCGTGGCGCTATTTTAATACCAACTTAAGAATTGATGTTAAATCCAAAAAATGATTATTTTATTAAAGGCGGATTCAAGTACGAAGTGCAACGTTGACTAACCGCAATAAGGAGGCTGAGGATGTTTAGCATTCAAGGCTTCCTGACCTGCAAGTCGAAGTTGCCCGATGAATTACAAACACCTCAGCCAGATTGAAAGATATCAGATTCACAGCCTTATGAAAGCCCAGCACAACATGACGCAGATTGCCCGACTGCTTGGACGCGACAAGTCCACGATCAGTCGCGAGCTGCGCCGCAATGCCGGGTGTCGAGGCTATAAAGCCAAACAGGCTTGTGAACTTGCCTGCAAACGCTCCGAAGCGAGCCGCAACGCCAAAACGCTTGCGCCACTCTGGGTGAAAGAGCAAGCCAGTGCGCTGTTGCGGCTGCAATGGAGCCCAGAGCAGATCGCCGGCAAGCTGCCAGTGAGCCATGAATCGCTGTACCTGCATGTTTATGCAGACAAGGCGCATGGCGGCACCTTGTGGAAGAACCTGCGTTGCCAAAAGCAAAAGAGAAAGCGCTACGCCAGTGGTCGAGACCGCAGGGGACAGATTCCCAACCGCAGGCCCCTGAGCGAGCGCCCAGCGTTCATTGACAAGCGCTTGCAAGTGGGTCATTGGGAATGCGACACCGTCATTGGTGCCAACCACAAGCAAGCCATCGTGACGGTGGTGGAGCGCAAAAGCGGGTACGCGGTCATGGCCAAGGTTTCAAACAAAACAGCTGATCTGGTTGGCGCGGCCATCATCGAAGCGCTCAACCCGTTGAAGGCCAGGGTCAAGACTCTGACCTATGACAACGGCAAAGAATTCAGCGGGCACGCCAGGATTGATGAAGCGCTGGGCAGCACGGGCTACTTTGCCAGGCCCTTTGCGAGCTGGGAGCGAGGCTCCAACGAGAACTTCAACGGCCTGCTGCGGCAATACGTGCCTAAGAAGCGGCCCATGGCAAGTATTACGAACGAGGAAATTAAGATGATCGAAAACAGATTGAATAACCGCCCACGCAAACGATTGGGATTCAGAACGCCTGCAGAGGTGTTTCATCAGTCGTTATCCCGTGTTGCACTTCGTGCTTGAATCCGCCAAAAAAACTTGATGTATTTTTTATATATATCCAATAGTTCAGGATGCTGCAATCGCATCTTTGACTCCTCAATTCGCGCAATCAACAAACGATAGAAATTTCTTTTTGAGTGGCCTCGCATTAGAGCATTCATCCTGCGCAGGAATCGTTGCAAAAAATATTTAAAATTTTTATTTCCCACCTCATGGCTATTATTGTTCCAGGCATGAATTCGATACCTTAACAATGGATCGGGCAGGAATCTAATTTCTGATAGAGGTGCAATCAACTTCAAAATCCAGTCGTCGTGACCCTTCCCGGGGAAAATAGGGATAATGATTTTGTTAAATTTTCTTCTAAAGGCCGTCATACACCCGCACCAAGCTCTTGAGTGAGGCAAAAGAAACACCTCAATAGAATTAGATCGGAATGCCTTATCCAATTGGTTAGCACTTATCTGATTTACTCCGTATTTCTCTTCGGCTTCAATATATGGATCACCATTTAAGTCAATTTTACGAAAGCCATGCAACACCATCCCGACTTCTTCTTCCGTATCAAATACATTCAACACTTGATCTAGCTTTCTACTCTCCCAGTAATCATCTTGGTCACAGAGGAAAATAATATCCATACGGCACAAGCCGATCGCCTTCTCGAAATTTTTGATGTAGCCTAGATTTTTTTTATTTTTGAATATTCGAACAATAAAAGGCGCATTTTTAGCGAACTCTTCAAGTATGCACAATGAGCCATCGGATGACGCATCATCACAAATTATCAACTCATCAGGCAAAATTGTCTGTGCGGCCAACGACTCCAGTTGTTGGGTCAAAAACCGTTCGCCGTTATACGTACAAAGTGCAATCGAAGTCGAGGCCATTTGAAATCTTATAAGTTACAGGAACATATATCGCACCTAAATACCCATGGGATAAGGCCGGCAAAGCCCAACAATCCGCCCAAGCAACCGAGCCAGGTAACGCGGCTGCGGCAGCAGCAATCTGAGCGCCAGAGTCAGCAAAGCCAACAACAGAGTCTTACAACGCAAGCGAGCAGCAAGGGCGACCCCAAAGTACTTGCGCTCAAAAACCAGTTTGGACTGTGCGTGGTGGTAGCCGCGGAAGAACTCTGACTTGAGCGGGTTGCGTCCCTTCACCGAGCCCCGGGAAAGGTGCGTGATCTCGAGCTCGGGTACGAGCACGATCTGCTGGCCGGCCAAGAAAACACGCTGGCACAAGTCTTCGTCCTCGTAGTAAAGAAAAAATGCCTCGTCAAAAAAACCAATGCGCTTCATCAAATCCATGTTCAACAGCATGACCGCGCCGCACACAAAACCCACGCAACAAGGCCCATCGGCCCTAGGGCCTCTGGAAACCCAATGCGTGGAAGGCCAACGGTAGCTCACTTCAGGCGTGCCGTTGCGCCGGATCAGGTGCGGCGCAAGGATGGCGGCATCAGGAAATTCGGCCGCGGCCTGCAACAGTCCATCAAGAAACTCCTTTGTCGGTAGGCAGTCCGGGTTGAGCAACAGGGCGTAGGGGGTTTGAACCTGCGCCAGCGCACGGTTATTCGCAGCGCCAAAGCCCAGGTTGCGGTCGTTGCGCAGCAAAGAGGCCTGCGGCAGAGTCAATGTCAGTTGGGTCTGCAAGTCGTCATCGCTCGCGTTGTCAACCACGATGATGTTGCGCATCGTTTGTAATTCACTGGACAGCCCAGGCAAACAGTGCGCGCTGTTGTAGGTCACCACCACCACAGTGACATCGCCGGCATCAAGTCTTGGCATCTTGGCTCCGTTTTCGGCTTAAGCCCAAGGCAAGCGAACATCACGCTCGAGTGCTTGAGGATGAATGGACGACAAGAAGTCGCCATCGGCTACTTTCTGGTATTTCTCGAGGTAGCCTATGGCCATTTTCTTTGCATTAAAACTTTGCACCGCATGTTGATGGCATGCACGCAAATCAAAGGATTGGCTCAAGATAGCTTCTGCCAGAACTTCACGCTCACTGGCAAGAACCCCATACTCAGGACCCACAAGCTCAGGCAGCGAGCCATAGGGCGTCGCAAACACCGGACACCCAAAATACAGGCTTTCTATCATGGCCAGTCCAAAGGGCTCATGCCAACGAACTGGGAAAACCAGACCATTGGAAGCGTTGAGTAATTGAAACTTCTGCTGTCCGCCCACCATGCCGTGGAACTCGACTTTGCGGGACCATGTAAAGCGAAATCCGCGTTTGAGATTGAGCCTTGTGCCGCCCAAAACCGCCAGTCTCACGCCTGCTTCCAGCGCCACATCGATCGCGCCCGTTACGTTTTTGACGCGCCATGCCGCCTTGCCCAAAAAATGATGGTGGCGACGAGGTAACTCAAAGTCCACCGGCCCGTAGGCCTCCCAGTTCAGGCCGTTGTAGACAAATTGCTCAGAACCATGCCGCTGGGCATGGTTGCGAGACACAAAATTAGAATTCAACGGCAAGCGCTTGTCGCCGGCAGTGTTGCCGTGCTCGGTCACTACATAGGGCTTGTCAAAATCTGCATCCAGATCAAACGTCGGGTTGAACTGAAAGTGCACGATGTCAATGTCAACCGGAATCTGAAGGCGAAGATCTACAGCAGGATTGATCTCTAACACCTTGGCAAAGGGACAACTGGTGCCCGCTGCCACCAGATAAGTCACCTCATGTCCCAGCTCAACAAGCGCCTGGCCCAGATCCCAGATGACGCGCTCTGTACCGCCATAAGCGAATACAGGGATGAAAGAGTTGCTGACCAGTAGGACTCGCATGCGTGGTGAATTTCAGTTCGCGTTTATTTGCGTGCCGCCAGGTGCTTTAAAACATGTGCGTCATATTTCAAAGCGGTATATCGAAAAAAAGATTCCAATGAAATGAAGAAACAAAACAAAAAACCTTCAGGGCCGCACAAAAAACCACGCCTGAAGAAATAAAGTCGCATGAAGGTGGCAAAGGCTGATGCTAAGCCGCGCAACACACCGCCTGTTTTGCCAGCTTGCGCGCGCTTGGCAGCGCCCAACTGCACATATTGCGCGAGCTTGTTCAGGCTGCCGTAAACCGATTCGCGGGAGTAATGAAACAACCTGGAGCGAAAGCGCCTGACCTGACGTGAGCCGGGTGTCATTTCGGCTTGTTCATGCACAACGCCTGTGAATTCCCGGATAGATGCAGTCTTGAACATGCGCTCAATACCACCTGTGATTTTCATCTGGGTCAGCGGCCTGCCAAACGCCACCTGGTTCCATTGCACCTCCCAGATCTCGTCCTTGCCGGAAGCCAGCACCGCTTCAATTTCGGCTTGCATGGCGGGCGGCATTTCCTCATCGGCGTCTAAAAAGAAGATGTATTCGCCCTTGGCGTGTTGGAGTACGCGATTGCGCTGCACGGCAAAGCCCTGCCAATCGGCGTACTCAAAAACCTCGGCGCCCAGCGCAGCGGCGATGTCGCGGGTCTTGTCTTGGCTGCCGCTGTCAATGACCAGAATCTGGTCGGCAAAATGAGCGCTTTGGATGCACGAGGCGATCCGCTTTTCCTCGTTCAACGTCAGTATGCCGACCGTGAGCCGCAGGGGTCGGGAATTTAAGTTTTCTTGCAGGTTCATTGGGTTCTCAAATTAACTGTCTGTGCAGATTCAAACGGTCTCAGCCTTGCCCCATACATGAGCGTACACCGCCGCCACACCCGCCGCCTCGCGCTCCACAGAGAACATCTGCTCGACGCGCTGGCGTCCCAAGCGGCCCATCTCAGCTGCGTGCAGCGGCTCTTGCATGACGGGGCGCAGCGCAGCCACCAGCGCGGCAACATCATCCGTGGGCACCACATGACCAGTCACACCTTCGTCAACGATGGTCTTGAAGGCACCCGTGTCACTGGCCACCACGGCGCAGCCGCAAGCCATGCCTTCGAGCGGGGTCAGGCCAAAAGGCTCGTAGCGCGGGCAAGCGACAGTGATCAGCACGTTCTGGTACCACTGGCCCACGGCGTCAGGCGCGATTTCCCCTAAAAAAATGATGCGCTCGGACAAGCCCCGTGCAGCCACTTTGTCCACCAGCGCCTGTTTGAAGGCCTCATGTTGCGGTTGGCACAGGCCGGCGATCACGGCGGTGTAGTCCGGAAACTCCGGCAGCAGTTCGAGCATGGCTTCAACATAAATGTCGCTGCCTTTGTCAGGCCGCACGCGGCCAAAAACGCCAATGCCGTAGCGCCCGGCCAGGCCAGTTCTCTGCCACACCGTGAGCTTGTTGTCAGGCGGAGAAAAGCGCTCCAGACTGATGCCATGCGGCACTACGCGCGTGGTGTTGGGCACATAGCTGGCAGCCTCCGGGGTGGTCGAAATGACGCCATCCATGTTGGCGATCAGCCAGCGCGGAAACCACGAATGCCGGTGCTTGGCAGCCGAGGTGAAGACCAGTGAAATCGGCAGGCGCAGCACATCACGCAAGAAAATAGCCAGCATCATTTCGGGGTCACGCCGCACATGCCAGATGCGCTTGCGATCGTCGGGCAGCCGCTTGGCTGAAACCCTCAGCGCTTGCCAAAAGCTCAGCCGCGCAAAGCGCTCGCCGCTTTGCTTGGTTGCCAACACCGCACCCGGCATGTCCGAGCCCAGGTAAGCGATGGGCAGCGTGCGCGCCTGCACCGGCAGCAAGGCGTTGACGGTGCCGGAAACGCCGGTAAAGCGCTTTTTGATGTTGGTGACAATGACTTCTGGGTTCATGCGGCCGGCTGAAAGAGGAGATGCCACGCTGAGTATCGCACTGCGCCTGTCGCTTTAATGCTGCCGAGCCGTCAACCAGTTGCAGCGAAGCTTCGTTAGGTTTTCAATCCCTTTAATAGAGAATCCCTCATGCGCAAAAAATTCATCGCTTTTTTAGCCTGCTTACCCCTGAGCCTGGCTTTGGCCGGGGTTGAAATCAACCAGGCCAGCGAAGCCGATCTCGATGGCATCAAAGGCCTTGGCCCGGCCACCACCCGGCTGATCCTGGCCGAGCGCAAAAAGGCGGAGTTCAAGAGCTGGGCCGACCTGATCTCACGGGTCAAAGGCCTGGGCGAAAATTCTGCCGCCAAGCTATCTGAAGCAGGGCTGAGCGTGAACGGTGTGGGCTACATGCCCAAATCCGCCACTGACAAATCCGGTACAAACAAAGCCAACAACCCAAATTAAGCTGGTGCTTCAGGCTTGCCCAAACCCGCCGCCGCCGGGCGTCTGAACCTCAAATACTTCGCCCGCCAGCATGTCGACCTGCCCGATATGCCCCAGCACTTCCACGCTGCCGTCTGCGCGCAGCACCCGGTTCACCCCCACCTGGCCAGCTTGTCCACCGGCCGTGCCAAAAGCGCCGTGTTCACGGCCGTTCGACAAAATGCCGGCCGTCATCGGCTCCAAAAAGCGCACCCGCCGCACGCCGCCATGGCCGCCCTGCCATTGGCCGGCACCACCCGAGCCTTGTCGAATTTCGTAACTTTCAAGATGCACCGGAAAGCGAAACTCCAGCACCTCCGGGTCGGTCAATCGCGAATTGGTCATGTGCGTTTGCACGACGCTTGTGCCATCAAAGCCGCCCGTCAGCCCGCCCTGCGCATTGAACTGCCCGCCCGCACCCGAGCCGCCTGAAACCGTCTCGTAGTACTGGTAACGAGCGTTGCCAAACGTAAAGTTGTTCATGGTGCACTGGCTGGCGGCCATCACGCCGAGCGCGCCGTAGAGCGCATTGGTGATGCAAGTCGAGGTCTCTACATTGCCCGCCACCACCGAGGCCGGCGGGTTAGGGTTGAGCATGGAGCCCGCCGGAATGATGACCTTGAGCGGCTTGAGGCAGCCCGCGTTGAGCGGAATGTCGTCGTCCACCAGCGTACGAAACACATACAGCACCGCTGCCATGCACACGGCCGTGGGTGCATTGAAGTTGTTGGCCTGCTGCGCCGAAGTGCCGGTGAAATCAATCTCCGCGCTGCGCGCAGCCGCATTGACGCGGATCGCCACCTGAATCTGCGCGCCGTTGTCCAGCGGCAAGGTGAAGGCGCCGTCTTTCAGGCGCGTGATGACGCGGCGAACCGACTCTTCTGCGTTGTCCTGCACATGGTTCATGTAAGCCAGCACCACGTCCAGACCAAACTGCGCCACCATCTTGCGCAGCTCTTGCAGACCTTTTTCGTTGGCCGCAATCTGCGCCTTCAAGTCAGCCATGTTCTGCGCCGGGTTGCGGCTCGGGTACGGCCCGCTTTGCAGCAAGGCCAGCATCTCGGTCTCACGCAGCACGCCACGATCAACCAGTTTGACGTTGTTGATCTGCACGCCTTCTTCTTGAATAGAGCTTGAAAAAGGCGGCATGGAGCCGGGCGTGATACCGCCTATATCAGCGTGGTGACCGCGCGAGCCGACGTAAAAAGCCGGCTGGGCATCGCTGTCACTCAGGTACACCGGCGTGATGACCGTGATGTCCGGCAGGTGGGTGCCGCCGTGGTACGGGTCGTTGAGCACGAACACATCGCCCGGGTGCATGCGGCCGGCGTTGTAGCGGATCACGGTCTTGATGCTTTCGCCCATAGACCCCAGGTGCACCGGCATGTGAGGCGCATTGGCGATCAGGTTGCCGTCGGTGTCAAAGAGCGCGCAGCTGAAGTCCAGCCGCTCTTTGATATTGACTGAATGCGCGGTGTTTTGCAGCTGCAGGCCCATCTGCTCAGCGATGTTCATGAACAGGTTGTTGAAAACCTCCAGCAACACCGGGTCCACGGAGGTGCCGGCGGCAAACTGCGTGGGGCGCGCTGTGCGCCGCTCCAGCACCAGGTGGTCCAGCGCGCTCAGGCTGGCCTGCCAGCCGGGCTCGACCACGGTGGTGGCGTTTTTCTCGGCAATGATGGCCGGCCCGTCAATCACATCACCGGGCCGCAGGTCTTCGCGCACCACCAGCGCGGCCTCGTGCCATTGCGCGTCGGAGTACATGCGCACGGTGTCGCGGCGCGGCACCTGGCGCGGCGGATGCAACTCATGCCGCTGCTCGATGGGCGCGTCGCCAGCCACCACGGCCTCCACCGATACAGCTTCGATCACCAGTGCCTTGCCCTGCATCAAAAAGGCAAAGCGCTGGCGGTAAGCCGCCTCAAAGGCGGCCTCGATTTGCGCTGCGCTGCCAAAGGGCACGATCAGCGCCGAGTCACTTCCTTGATAACGCACATGCACACGCCGGTGTACGCGCAGCTCGCCGGCGCTCAGCGCCTGGCGCTGCAAATCAGCTTGGGCACTGACTGCCAATGCCTGCAACTGCTGCGCAATGCCGGCCATGGCCTCTTCTGTCAGCGTTGCCTCGACGGCCTGCTCGCGGATCACGTTCTGGTCGGCCAGACCCATGCCGTAGGCGCTGAGCACGCCGGCCAGGGGATGCACCAGCACGCGCGTCATGCCCAGCGCATCGGCCACATGGCAGGCATGCTGGCCGCCCGCGCCGCCAAAGCACTGCAAGGTGTAACGCGTGACGTCATAGCCGCGCGCCACCGATATTTTTTTAATGGCATTGGCCATCTGCTGCACGGCGATGTGGATAAAGCCTTCAGCCACCACCTCGGCGCTGCGGCCGGTTTGCGCGGCCAGCGCGCCGAATTTTTCTTCGACGGCAGCCTTGCTCAACGGCTCATCGGCGTTGGGGCCGAACACCTGGGGAAAGTAAAGCGGCTGCACCTTGCCAACCATGAGGTTGGCATCGGTCACAGCCAGCGGGCCGCCGCGCCGGTAGCTGGCGGGTCCGGGGTTGGCGCCTGCGCTTTGCGGGCCGACGCGAAAGCGCTCGCCGTCAAACTTCAAGAGCGAACCGCCGCCGGCGGCCACGGTGTGAATGCTCATCATCGGCGCACGCATGCGCACACCGGCGACCTGCGTCTCAAACTCGCGCTCGAACTCGCCGGCGTAGTGCGACACATCGGTCGAGGTGCCGCCCATGTCAAAGCCAATGACCTTGTCCATGCCCGCAATGGCCGCTGTACGGGCCATGCCGACAATGCCGCCGGCCGGCCCGCTCAGGATGGCGTCTTTGCCTTGAAAAGAATGTGCATCGGTCAGCCCGCCCGAAGACTGCATGAAATACAGCTGCACGCCCGGCATCTCGGCAGCCACCTGTTCAACATAGCGCCGCAAAATGGGCGACAGGTAGGCATCGACCACGGTGGTGTCGCCCCGGCTGACGAACTTCATCATCGGGCTGGTTTCATGCGAGGTGCTGATCTGCGTGAAACCGGCGGCTTCGGCCAGCCGGCGCGCCGCTTTTTCGTGCGCCGTGAAGCGGTAACCGTGCATGAACACGATCGCCACACTGCGCAGACCCTGCGCGTATTGCGCCTCAAGTTGCACTTTGAGCGCAGCCTCGTCCAGGGCCTGAATCACATCGCCATGCGCGCCCATACGCTCTTGGGCTTCAAGCACCGCGCTGTACAGCAGCTCGGGCAGCACGATGCGCCGGTCAAACAGGCGTGGGCGGTTTTGGTAGGCAATGCGCAGCGCATCCCGAAAGCCGCGCGTGGTCACCAGCAGAGTGGGTTCGCCCTGGCGCTCTAGCAGCGCGTTGGTGGCCACCGTCGTGCCCATCTTCACGCAGGCCACCTGCTGGGCGCTGACCGGCTCGCCGGGGTTCAAACCAAGCAGGTGCCGGATGCCGGCCACCGCCGCGTCACGGTACTGCTCAGGGTTGTCGGACAGCAGCTTGTGCGTGACCAGCGAGCCGTCAGGGCGCTTGCCCACCACGTCGGTGAAAGTGCCGCCGCGGTCTATCCAGAATTGCCAGCGGTCTGTGCCGGCTGATGGGGCGGCTGATTTTGTGGGAAATGGTACGTTCATGTTTTTCCAGCGAATTCTGCGAGGATAAGCCAAAGCCGGCGGCCGGCCACCCTTTGGGGTATGCCCGAGTAAGCCAGCCCGGAATATGCCTATATGCTTTCGGATTCAGGAAAAATTGTTTGATCCACCTCTTTCACCAGGAGCCCTTCATGAAATTCAAGTTCGCATTGATAGCCGCCGTCGCCCTGAGCCTGGGCGCCAGCGCCATGGCCCAGACCAAATGGGACCTGCCCG
>JAIPDA010000035.1 GCA_021737905.1 Rhodoferax sp. | reverse complement strand
GTGCTGGGCACTTTTGCCATCAATGGCAGCATGGTCGAGCTTTACCTGGTTCTGTTTTTCGGGGTGCTGGGTTATATCTTCGACAAAGTCGAGATTCCCATACCGCCGCTGGTGCTGTCTCTGGTGCTGGCCGGCATCATGGAGCAATCGTTTCGCCAGGCTCTCACGCTGTCGGACGGCAACCCTGTGGTGTTTGTCAGCAGCGGTATCTCGGCGACCCTGGTCTTCATGGCGGCGGTGTCGCTGGCGCTGCCCTTCCTGATCCCCAGGCTCAAGCAAGTCACCCCCGAACAAGACTGAGCTGCCTGCGCCGGTCACGCCCTCTTTTTTAACTTTTTTCTCTTGCTGGATTTGCCATGAACGGTTCCGGACTTCAAATTTTGGCGCAAGACTTCTGGGCTGACAAAAACGGTATTCGCTTGTGGGTCAACCGCAAATACATGGCCGGCACGTCCGGACGGCGGCCGGTATTGTTTCTGGTGCATGGCTCGTCTTATTCGGCCAAAACCATGTTTGACCTGCAGATCGAAGGTCGCAACGATTACTCCATGATGGACCACTTCGTGCGTTTGGGTTACGAGGTCTGGACCATGGACCACGAAGGCTACGGCCACTCTGACCGCACGGCCGGTTACTCAGACATTCACAGCGGCGTGGTGGACCTGAAATTGGCCATGGATCTGGTCACACGTGAAACCGGCCAGACCCAGGCGAGTTTTTTCGGTCAGTCCTCCGGCGCACTCAGGGCGGCGCGCTTTGCCAATTTTTACCCAGCGCATGTCAGTCGCTTGATCGTTGACGCGTTCGTCTGGACTGGCAAGGATGCACCCACCCTGATCAAACGCGCCAAGCTTTTGCCGCAGCTGCTAGAAAGCAATGTCCGCAAAGTGGACGCAGCTTTTTACCAGTCCGTTTTCACGCGGGACCACGCCGGGGCGTCTGAGCCGGGCATCTCAGACATCGTTACCCGTGCTGAGCTGCAGTACGGGGACACCGTGCCCAACGGAACCTACCTCGACATGGTCAGCAAGCTGCCGGTGGTCGACCCGGACAAAGTCACCTGCCCGGTTTTGATGGTTCGCGCCGAACACGACGGCATTGCCAGCGAAGAAGATTTACTGGCCTTTTACGCCAGGCTGCCGCACCCCGACAAGTCCATTCTCAAGATTGCGGGCCTGGCGCATGCCGCCTTGCTGGGGGTCAACCGGCACCGGCTGTATCACGCCGTGCATTCATTTTTGACCATGCCGGAGCGTATCGATATCAATTTCACAAAATCGGCTTGAGCGCCGGCTTGGCCTGAGCGGGCGCAAGCAGAGGCCCCGGATGGGGGCGGCTTGGGCGCAAAAGTGCGCCTAGGCATTTCGTTTACGATATATCTTTGATTCCAACGGCGATGCGCCCCTGGCTGACCGCTACACCTGTTAACCGATTTAACGACGTTCGCGTCACTTCGCTGGTCCAACTGCGGGTGACGATGTTCCGGGCTACTCGACAGTTAAGCAGCGCGCTAGGCTTGCGCTAGAGCATCCGCCGGGGTGCCAGGCGCAGCTTTGATCGCACTGGGCTCATTTTGTTCTTGATTCAATTTCTTATAACTCTGGCAACTTCTGCCGAAAGACTTTTTCCATGGCCCGCAATACCCAGGTCACCGCCGACCACAACGCCCCGCCCGTCACGCAAATCCTGGCGAAATTCGTCGCCACACACCCCTCCAAAGGATGGAGCGATGCGGTGGACCACGACGCGCACCGCACCTTCACCAACTGGCTCGGTTGCGCCGTGGGCGCCGCCCACCATGAAGCGGCTGACGCGGCCCTGGCCGCCGCCCAGATGTTCCAACCCGCGCCGCAAGCCAGCGTACTCGGTCGCAGCGAAAAAGTGGACATGGGCAGCGCCGCGCTGATCAATGGCATCACCTCGCACACCTTTGACTTTGACGACACCCACCTGAAAACCATCATCCATCCGGCCGGCCCGGTGGCTTCGGCCATCGTGGCGCTGGCCGAGCACACCGGTGCCAGCGGGCGCGAATGCATAGACGCGCTGGTGCTGGGCATCGACGTGGCCTGCCGCGTCGGCAACGCCATGTACCCCGAGCACTATGACCGCGGCTGGCACATCACCGGCTCCACCGGCACGCTGGGCGCGGCTGCCGCCTGCGCCCGCCTGCTCAAGCTGGACACGCAGCAAACCGCCATGGCCCTGGGCATCGCCGCCTCGCAGCCGGTCGGCATGCGCGAGCAATTCGGCACCATGACCAAGCCCTTTCACCCGGGTGGCGCCGCCCGCGCCGGCATGATGTCGGCGCTGCTGGCCAGCCAAGGTTTCACTGCCAGCCCCAAGGCGCTGGAAGCACCGCGCGGCATGATGCAAACCGTTTCGACCAAGAACGACTGGAACGAGATCACCGACGAACTCGGCCAGCGTTTTGAGATTTCCTTCAACACCTTCAAGCCCTTTGCCTGCGGCATCGTGATTCACCCCAGCATTGACGCCTGCGCTCAGTTGCGTGCGCAGGGCGTCACGCCGGACCAGGTGCAAAGCATCGAACTCAAAGTGCATTCGCTGGTGCTCGAGCTCACCGGCAAGAAAGAGCCGGCTGACGGCCTGCAAGCCAAGTTCAGCGTCTACCACGGCTGCGCTGCCGGCCTGACCTTTGGCTATGCGGCCGAGGACGAGTTCTCGGACGAGATCGTCAACCGCCCCGACATGGTGGCGCTGCGCCGCAAGGTCATTGCCACGGTCGATGACTCCATCGACGAGGCCAGCGTCGACGTGACCGCCGTGTTGCATGACGGGCGCCGCGTGCATGTATTTGTCGAAAACGCCATTGGCTCATTGAAAAACCCCATGACCGATGCGCTGCTGGAAGCCAAGTTCCATGGCCTGTCAGACCCGGTGCTGGGTGCCGACAAAACCAATGCGCTGCTCAAGGCCTGCTGGTCTGTCGGCCAGGCAGCGAGTCTGGCCAGCGTGATTGCGCTGGCGACCACCCGGGCCTGAGTTTCAACCGTCCAGCATCAAAAGGCGTCACTGCAGCGCCTTGCGGTGACTATTCGCCTGATCATTGATCTAGGTCTAAGCGCAGCGCATACAGCCGCCTAGGATGGGACTTCACTAACGAAGGATTCCCATTGACTCCATTGCCAGACCAGGCCACTTACAAAACAAAATTGCTGACCCTGCGCACAGCATTGCTGGCGCAGATCGCCGATCAGCGCGGCGGCATCCGTGGCCGTGCCGATGTGGCTGCTGAGAAATTTCAGCTCGCTGAAGACTCTTCGGCTCAAATGGCCAGCGCTCGCGAACTTGAATTTGCGATCAGCGAACATGAAATAGTCGAGCTGCAAGCGCTGGATGACGCCCTGCACAGGCTGGACATCGGCAGCTACGGACTTTGCACCGACTGCGACACCCTCATTCCCCAAGACCGCCTGAGCGCCATGCCGGAGGCTCCCCGCTGCATGCCCTGCCAGAGCAAGGCTGAACTGTTACTGAATTAAGAAAGAAACATCCCCATGACTACTTTTCACGCTGTTGTCTGGTTAGACCACCAGGAAGCCCATGTCCTGATGTTTGACCGCGAACATGTTCAGGCCCAACGCATCAAGTCCCGCAGCCACCACAAGCACCAGGGCAAGTCGACCTAGGGTTAACGCGGTATTCCTGCTTGTAAATCGGGCCATTAGGGCCAGCTCTTGGCACTCTCAAAAGGAGAGTGCTAATATTAAAGCCTGACGAAAGGAGTCTTTGATGTCACTCACCAAAGATCACATTGAAACCAGTGCGGGCGCTGTTGCGCTGTCTTCGCCTTGGGCCAGTGCCTCAACGCTGCTGCCCCCGCTCGGCAATCTGGATGCTTATATTTCGGCGGTCAACCGCCTGCCCATGCTCACCCTGGCCCAGGAGCAGGAGTTCGCACGCAAGCTGCGGGACGAGAATGATCTTGAATCTGCCAGTAAGTTAGTGCTCTCTCACTTGCGTCTGGTGGTGTCGGTGTCGCGCAAATACCTGGGTTACGGCCTGCCCCACAGCGACCTGATCCAAGAGGGCAACATCGGCCTGATGAAAGCCGTCAAGCGCTTTGACCCGGACCAGAACGTGCGGCTGGTGAGCTACGCACTGCACTGGATCAAGGCCGAGATTCACGAATACATTCTGAAAAACTGGCGCATGGTCAAGATGGCCACGACCAAGGCGCAGCGTAAGTTGTTCTTTAACCTGCGCTCCATGAAGCAGGGTTTCAAGGACGACGCTGATGTGGCGACGCACCGCGACACCTTGAGCGCCGACCAGATCGATTCGATGGCCAAAACGCTGAACGTCAAGCGCGAAGAAGTCATCGAAATGGAGCAGCGCATGTCGGGCGGCGATGTGCTGCTGGACCCCAGCCCGGGCGATGACGGCGACGACGCCTTCGGCCCTATCGCCTATTTGTCAGACGCCAGCCATGAGCCGACTGCGTTGATCGAGTCCTACCAGCGCGACATGATGGCGACCGACGGGATTTCTGCTGCTCTGCAAGAGCTCGATCCGCGCTCGCGCCGCATTGTTGAGGAGCGCTGGCTCAAGGTGAACGACGACGGTTCAGGTGGCATGACGCTGCATGACCTGGCGGCCGAATACGCAGTGAGCGCTGAGCGGATTCGCCAGATTGAAGTGGCCGCAATGAAGAAGATGAAAAAGGTCCTGGCGGTTTACGCCTGAGGCGGCTTACTTCAACAGCAGAGCCAGGTCCTCGGCCAGACCCTGGGCACCGACAGCCTGACGGGTGTACAGGCGCACACGGCCTTGCGGGTCAAACACATAACTGCCCGCTGAGTGCTCCATGGTGTAGCTCGTAGGCGTCGGGCCTTCTACTTTTTTGTAAAAGATCTTGAAGGCTTTGGCGACTTCGGGCAACTGCTCTGCGGTAGGTCGCAGGGCCAGAAAGCCGGGGTCAAAATTCGTCATGTAGGCCTTGAGCACTTCGGGCGTGTCGCGCTCCGGGTCCACCGACACAAACAGGCCCTGGAGCTTGTCCCCCTGCGGGCCCAGCAGTCGCTTGACTTCGGCCAGGTCGGCCAGTGCGGTAGGGCAGACGTCGGGGCACTGCGTGAAACCAAAGAAAACCACCACCACCTTGCCTTTGAAGTCGGCCAAAGTGCGCTGAGCGCCGTTGTGGTCGGCCAGCGCAAAGCCTTTGGCATAGTCAGCGCCGGTGATGTCGATGCTTTTGAACTTTTGCGCGTCTGGGCTGCACGCAGCGAGCAAACAGGCGACCAGGGTCGCAGCGCAGGCTCTGATGGCCTGGCGGCGCACGGGCAAGGGCTGATTCATGACAGGGCTCATACGAGGTAATGGTCCAGCAGCAAGGCTGCGAACAGCAGGGACAGGTGAATCAGCGAAAAGCGGAAAGTCTTGCGCGCCAGCGCATCAGAGTACGAGCGCCAGAGCTTCCAGCCATACCAGCAAAAAACAATGCTCAAGGCCACAGCCGCCACCAGGTACAACTTACCGCTCATCTGAAACACAAAGGGCAGCAGGCAGGCGGCAAACAGCACCAGGGTGTAGAGAAAAATCTGCAAGCGCGTGAACTCATTGCCGTGCGTCACGGGCAGCATCGGCAAACCGGACTTGCGGTAATCCTCCACCCGGTACAGCGCCAGCGCCCAGAAATGCGGCGGCGTCCACAAGAAAATAATGAGAAACAAAATCAAGGCTTCGGGGCCGACCTCACCGGTCATGGCGGCCCAGCCGAGAACCGGCGGCATGGCGCCGGAGGCGCCGCCGATGACGATGTTTTGTGGCGTGCGCGGCTTCAGGATGACGGTGTAGACCACCGCATAGCCGACAAAAGTGGCAAAGGTCAGCCACATGGTCAGCGGATTGACCCAGACGTACAAAATCCAGGAACCCAGGCTGCACAAGGCCAAAGAAAAAGCCAGGGTCAAGCGGTCGTCGAGTTGGCCTTGGGCCGTCGGTCGCCAGGAGGTGCGGCGCATTTTGGCGTCAATGCCCTGCTCGACCAGGCAATTGAAAGCAGCGGCTGCACCCGAAACCAGCCAGATGCCCACGCTGGCAATCAGGGCCAGGCGCAGATCGGCCAGACCCGGCACGCCGGGCACGGCCAGCACCATGCCGATGAGCGCACAAAAAACAATCAGCTGAATCACCCGCGGCTTGGTCAGCGCATAGAACTGCGCCCAGCGGGAAACCAGAAAGGGCAGGCTCAAAGGAGGTGCAGGGGACGGGTCAGAAGGAGTCATGAGGACAATCTAGAAGCCTTCGATTTTGACCCAAACCGCAGCGCCGTGGCCGGACGGCAGTTAAACAAAGCGCCGGTCAGCACCACCACCAGCCCGGCGGCGCCGCCGGTGTGCGACACAGCCGCCAGCAGCGGCCAGTCATACAGCACATTGCTCAAGCCCGTGGCCAGCTGCCAGAGTGCCAGTGCCAGCACCCACATGGCCTGTGCGCGCAGCGCCGGCACTTTGTACTGCTGGCGCGCCAGCAGCAAAAGTGCAGCCAACACAAGGTACGCGGCCAGACGGTGGGCGTAATGAATAGCCGTCAGGGCCTCAAAGCTGATGTAGCCGCCATCCCGGCCAGCACCCAAGGCGCGCCAGAGCGTGAAACCCTGCTGCCAGTCCATGGCCGGCCAGAGCGATCCTTGGCAGCCCGGAAACTGCGTACAGGCCAGCACCGCGTAGTTGGTGCTGACCCAACCGCCCAGCGCCAGTTGGAACCACAGCAAGCCGAAGGTGGTCAATAGCAGCAGCCAGGTCAAGGGCGACACACCCACCACTTTGAGCTCGCCGGCGGCACGTGCAAAACGCTGCGACTGGGCGCGCAGCAAGGCCAGCAAAATAAGACCGCCCAGCAAGTGCAGGGTGACGATCAAGGGAAACAGTTTCATGGTCACCGTCAAGGCGCCAAAAGCGCCTTGCAAACAAACCCACAGCAAGGTGAAGCTAGCCCACCAGGGCTTTAATGCAGCCGCCATGGGGTTGGCCGGCGTCCCCTGGCGAGCCCGCCTGTAGGCCACCCAGGTCATCGCTGCCAAGGTGAGTATCAGCACGCCCACGCCGGTGGCCAGGTAGCGGTGAATCATTTCGATCCAGGCCTTGGGATGCGTCACCGGCCCGCTGGGCATGGCGCTTTGCGCCTGCGTGATCTCGGCATGCGCACCCAAGGGGCTGGCATTGCCATAGCAACCCGGCCAGTCCGGGCAACCCAGGCCGGAGTCGCTCAGGCGCGTGAAGGCACCGAACAAAACCAGATCAAAGGTTAAAAACAATGTCACCAGTGTGAGCAGGCGCAAGCGCTGCGGCAGCGGCGCTTGACGGCTGCGCCACCAGACCCAGGCCAGCGGCCCGATGGCCACCAGCAAGCCTGTGAGCATCAGCCACAGAGCCGGGTCGAGGTCATAAAGAGGTACCTCGCTCATGGGGCCTTTGCGGGCAAGCGTCCGGGCTTGTCCCAGCTGTTGGAGGCACGCAGCAAGCGCTCAAGGTCCTGCTTGGCCTTGGCCGCCCCAGCGGCGTCCATGTTGGCAGGAAAGCGCATCATCCAGTGACCCAAGGGGTCCACCAGGTACAAATGTGCCGTCAGCGACTGGCCGGGTTCGGCCGCCAGCCACTGGGCCAGTTCGCGGGCCGGGACACGCAAGACATTGGCGTCCTTGAGCGCCGGTGCCAGAGCGGGCGCAACCGGCGTGTCGTCACTCAACAAAACGAGCCAGTCCAGCCGGTCTTTTTCCCGACCCAGGGACTCGCGCAACTGACGTTGAAAATACAGATTTTTCTGACACACGGCCTCACAAGCTCCGCCGGAGACGCTGATCAGCAACCACTGGTCTTTCAGCGATGTCAGGGGGTATGCGCTGCCATCGCTGCTGATCGCACTGACAGCCGGCAGCATGCGCTGCGGCGTGATCAACTCGCCGTAATTGCGACGGCCTTCGGGCCGCACCACGTAATAAGTCAGGTAGGAGGCAATGACCGGCGAGGCGCAAACCAGCAAGATGGCCAGCATTTTCCAGCGTCCGGCAGCCGAGGGCGCAGCGGCGCTCAATGGCGGGATGTCGTGCACGGTCAGCCCCAAAGGCTTATCAAGCCGGGAGCTATCGGGCGTAGTCGATGGGCGGGAAGAATCAACAGGCATGGCAAGTCATCGGACAAAGTGAAAATCTAAAAAAGGGAATTCAAGGACTTTTTGCGCGACGCCGCAAAGGCACAATCCCCTGAAACCATGCATACAAACCCAGCACCAGGGCGCACAAGGCAAACCACTGCACTGCATAGCCGTGGTGTTTGTCAACGCCGGTCTTCGGCGCAGCCCAGTCGCGCTGCAAGCCCTCGCTGGCTGCACCTGTTTGCAGCACCAGCACCGGTATCAATGGCTGACGTATTTCTTCAGCATACGCCTGGATGTCCAGATTTTGCCGGATCAGCCCCGTGTCGGCGCCCTTGAAGGCATATAACTTGGCAGGCCCGGGGGCCATTCGCCCCTGAATGCGCACCTCAGTGGTCTGGGTCTGGATGGGGGTCAGCCGCGTACGGTCCACAAAGTCACGCGCCATCCAGCCACGCTGAACCAGCACAAGCTTGTCCGTGCCACTGAGCCTCAAAGGGGTGAGGACCCAAAAGCCGGGCCGGCCATTCATGGGCCGGTTGTCCAGGTACACCGTTTGCGCAGGCAGCCACAGACCCGCAATGTCCACCCGCCGGTCAGCCAGCGCTGCCGCACTGGCCGTATCGCGCGCTGTCAATGCCGACAAGTCGGCATTGACCAGCGCCGGCAAGCTCTTTTTTTGCTCCAGTGAAGACTGCAGCGCCAGCTTTTGCGAAGCCCGGCCAAGTTGCCACTGACCCAGCGAAAAAGTCAGCGCTGCGGTCAGCGCCGCGGCCAGTGTCACCAGCCAGAAACGACTGCGATCTGTCAAAGCTTTCATAGACGGATAATCATGGTCATGTCGTACCTCATCACATTTGCTTTCTTAGCCATTTTGGGCAGTCTTGCCGCCGCTCTTTACTTCATGATGAAAGACGGCACCCATGGCAAGGCCAAGACCAGTCACATGGCGCGCGCGCTGGCTTTCAGGGTCGGCTTTTCGGTGCTTCTTTTTGTCTGCATTCTGCTGGCCTGGAAACTCGGTTACATACAGCCCACCGGCTTGCCTCAAGCCCGTTGAACAGCCTGGGGCTCAAGCATTGAACTCAAACAAACCAAAAAGGCCGCAACAGCGGCCTTTTTGAAAAGTAGCTTTTACTGCAAAGCCCGAGGGCCTGCACTTAAAGCCAATAGACCAGGATGTACAGACCGAGCCAAACAACGTCCACAAAGTGCCAGTACCAAGCCGCGCCTTCAAACCCGAAGTGACGCTCCGCCGTGAAGTGACCCTTGCGCAGGCGCAGCGTAACAAACAGCAGCATCAGCATGCCGACAAACACATGGAAACCGTGAAAACCGGTCAACATGTAAAAGGTTGAGCCGTAAACACCAGAATTCAGCTTGAGGTTGAGATCGTTGTACAGGTGGGCATATTCGTAGCCCTGTACGCCCAGGAAAATCACACCCAGTAGCACCGTGGCCCACATGAAGTTGACAGTGCGGACACGGTGGCCTTCACGCAGCGCGTGGTGTGCAATCGTCAGCGTCACACCAGAAGTCAGCAGCAAAGCGGTATTGATGGTCGGCAGCCAGAAGGGGCCGACGGTGGTGAAAGGTTCAATGATGCCGGCCGGTGATGCCGTCACGCCCGCGGCCATGCTAGGCCAGACGGCTTTAAAGTCGGGCCACAAAAGCGCGTTTTCAAGACTGCCCAGGGCTGGCACAGAGTGCGCACGTGCCCACCACAGTGCCGTAAAGAAAGCGCCGAAAAACATCACCTCAGAGAAGATGAACCAGCTCATGCTCCATCGAAACGACATGTCAATCTTGTGGCCGTACAAGCCGCCTTCGCTTTCACCGACGGCCTGGCTGAACCACTGGTAAAGCACAACCAGCCAAAAGACCAAGCCGAAGGCCAGGGAGTAAGCGCCCCAGCCTACGCCGTTGACCCACTGTCCCGCACCCATAATGACAAAGAACAAGCCCACGGCGGCCATGAACGGATGGCGCGAAGGCGCCGGCACGAAGTAGTAAGGGGTTGCCCCGTGTGATGCTGAAGACATGTCTGTTCCTCTGTTCTCTTTTTAAATTCTGTAAATACCGTTAAGCACTCAATACCCGCCGGTTCTCATAGGGTGAAGCGTCGCTAGGGCTAGCCCGGCACGACCCAATTGACCAAACCCACCAGCGCTCCGACAAAAATAAAAACACCCACCAAAGCCACCGCAATGATGTGCAGCGGGTTGAGTTTTTGGACATCTTGCTCAAATTCACTGCGTGCGCGCAAACCGACAAAAGACCAGGCCACGGCCTTGGCCGTGCGCCACAGCGACAAGCCGGTCAAATCACGCGGCTTGCTCACAGGGCTACCTCCTTGGCCAAAGCCAGGGGCAGCACGGGCGCCAGCGCCACAGGCTTGACTGCAGGAATGCTCTGATAACCCGCAGGTGCGGCCGGTGTCTTGCCGCCCACTTCAAAGAAGGTGTAAGACAGCGTGATGGTGGTCACTTCTCGCGGCAACTTGTTGTCAATCACAAAAGCCACCGGCCACTGCTTCTTCTCGCCGGGGGCCAAGGTGTACTGGCTGAAGCAAAAACATTCCAGCTTGTTAAAGTGCGCAGCCGACTGGCGCGGCGCATAGCTTGGAATGGCCTGCGCCGACATGGCGCGGTCTTGAATATTCTGAAACTCGTACATCACCGTGGTCAGCTCGCCAGGGTGTACCTGCAGGCTGCGCGAAGCCGGCTTGAAGTGCCAGGGGCCGGGCGAATTGGCATCGAACTCGACCGTGATGGTGCGCGTTTTGTCGATTTGCGTGTTGGCCACCTGCGAAGAAGAAGCGCCCGGAATTTGCTTGTCTCCCAGCGCCAGGATATTGATGCCTGTCATCTCGCAGATCGCGTTGTAAATCGGCACCAACGCATAACCGAAGGCGAACATGCCCAGCACGATCACGCCGAGTTTGCCCAGCATCTTCGAGTTTTCGCGGGTCTGACTCATGTTTTATGTACCTTCAAGCCTAGGCCAACAAAATAGACCGGGCCATGAAACCGGCAAAAAACACCAGCGCCACCGTGGCCAGAATGAGGCCCAGCCGACGGTTGTTTTTCTTTTGCTCCGGTGTCATGTCATGCCTTGATGGTCAGCGTAGCGCACTCAGGCAACGATCTTGGTCGCGTTGGCATTGAGCTTGGGTGGCGTCTCAAAGGTATGGAAAGGCGCAGGTGAGGGAACTTCCCACTCCAGGCCCTCAGCACCTTCCCAAGGGCTGGCGGAAGCTTTGGGGCCGATACCACGCATGGTTGGCAGCAAAACGAAGAAGAAGAAATACACCTGGGCCAGGCCGAAGGCCAGGCCGCCAATGCTGGCAATCGCATTGAAGTCGGCAAACTGCATCGGGTAGTCGGCGTAGCGACGGGGCATGCCCGCCAAGCCCAAAAAGTGCATCGGGAAGAAAGTCACATTGAAAGAAATCAGCGACCACCAGAAATGGATCTTGCCGCGCGTTTCGTCGTACATCACACCGGTCCACTTAGGGCACCAGTAGTAGTAGCCGGCAAACATGGCGTAGAGCGAACCGGCCACCAGCACATAGTGGAAATGCGCCACCACGTAGTAGGTGTCCTGCAGCTGGATGTCGATCGGTGCAACCGACAGAATCAGGCCGGTGAAGCCGCCCATGGTGAACACGAAGAGGAAGCCGACGGCAAACAGCATCGGGGTTTCAAAGGTCATGGAACCCTTCCACATGGTGGCGATCCAGTTGAAGACCTTCACGCCCGTCGGAACGGCGATCAGCATGGTCGAGTACATGAAGAAAAGCTGACCCGTCACCGGCATGCCGGTGGTGAACATGTGGTGCGCCCAGACGACGAAGCTCAGGATGGCAATCGAACCGGTGGCGTAAACCATCGAGGCGTAACCAAACAAACGCTTGCGGGAGAAGGCCGGGATGATCTGGCTGACGATGCCGAAGGCCGGCAAGATCATGATGTACACCTCGGGGTGTCCGAAGAACCAGAAGATGTGCTGGTACATGACCGGGTCACCGCCGCCTGCGGGATTGAAGAAGCTGGTGCCGAAATGGCGGTCTGTCAGCGTCATGGTGATAGCGCCGGCCAGCACGGGCATCACAGCGATCAGCAGGTAAGCAGTGATCAACCAGGTCCAGCAGAACATGGGCATCTTCATCAGCGTCATGCCGGGTGCGCGCATGTTCAAAATGGTGACGATGATGTTGATCGAGCCCATGATGGATGAGGCACCCAGGATGTGCAAGGCAAAAATGCCGGCATCCATCGAGGGGCCCATCTGCAGGGTCAGCGGTGCGTACAGTGTCCAGCCGGCAGCGGGTGCGCCGCCGGGCATGAAGAAAGAGCCCACGATCATGAGCGAGGCCGGAATCATCAGCCAGAAGCTGAAGTTGTTCATGCGGGCAAAAGCCATGTCAGACGCGCCGATTTGCAGCGGAATCATCCAGTTGGCAAAGCCGACGAAGGCCGGCATGATCGCGCCGAACACCATGATCAGGCCGTGCATGGTGGTGAGCTGGTTAAACAGCTCGGGGTTGACCAGTTGCAGGCCCGGCTGGTACAGCTCAGCCCGGATGCCCATGGCCAGCAAACCGCCAATCATCAACATGGCAAAAGCGAACAACAGGTACAAAGTACCGATGTCCTTGTGGTTGGTGGCATACACCCAGCGACGCCAGCCCGTGGGGGCATGGTGATCGTGGTCATGGGCGTGATCGTGGTGGTCTAGTACGGCACTCATCTGACTTCCTTTAAAAACTGAATTCTTGCGCTGACCGGTTCAGCCGGCCTAAAAAAAGGCGGACGCCGGATTACTTGCGGGCAGCCACAAACTCAGCGGGCTGCACCACCTGACCGGTCTTGTTGGACCAACTGTTCTTGGTGTAAGTAACCACGGCAGCCAGGTCGGTGTCGCTGAGCTGCTTCCAGGCAGGCATGGCCCCGTTATTGACGCCGTTCAGCATGACGGTGATCTGCTTGAGGTGATCTTTGTCCAGTACGAGGGCCGAGCCGTCGAGTGCCTTGATCGGGCCAGCGCCCTTGCCCGTCGCCTGGTGGCAGGCTGCGCAGTTGGCAGCGTAGACTTTTTCGCCGCGGGCGACCAGATCGGCCAGATTCCAGACTTTGCTCGGATCATCGGCCTTGGCCGCAGCTTCCTTGAGCTTGGCGCCCGTCCATTGGCTGTACTGCTCGGCCGTCACCACTTTCACGTGGATAGGCATGTAAGCGTGTTCTTTGCCGCAGAGTTCCTGGCACTGGCCATAGAAGTCACCGGTTTTCTCGGCACGGAACCAGGTGTCGCGCACAAAACCGGGGATGGCGTCTTGCTTGATACCAAAAGCAGGCACAGCAAAGGCGTGGATCACGTCGTTGGCGGTGGTGATGATGCGCACCTTCTGATTGACCGGCACCACCAGCGGGTTGTCTACCTTGAGCAGGTAGTTGTCGATTTCCTGGCCCTTCTTGGGGCCGCCATCGTTGGACATTTGACGATGGGTGGAATCGAGCGTAGAGACGAAACCAATGCCTTCGCCTTCGCCCTTGATGTATTCATAACCCCACTTCCACTGCATGCCGGTGGCCTTGATGGTCAGGTCCGCGTTGGTGGTGTCTTTGGAGGCCACCAGCACCTTGGTCGCCGGCAGAGCCATGCCGATGACTATCAAAAAGGGAATCACCGTCCAGGCGATCTCCACCGCGGTGGACTCATGAAAGTTGGCCGCTTTGTGGCCGACCGACTTGCGGTGCTTCCAGATGGAATAAAACATGA
>JAIPDA010000034.1 GCA_021737905.1 Rhodoferax sp. | reverse complement strand
ACCTCCAAAATCCATTCGGGGCTGTGCGCGCCCTGGCCCACGCTGACCAGGCAGCCCATGATGTTGCGGATCATGTGGTGCAAAAACGCGTTGGCCTCAAACTCAAAGCGCCAGTAAGGCCCGCGCCGCGACACCGTGATGCGCGTGAGCGTCTTGACGGGGCTTTTGGCCTGGCACTGCGCCGCCCTGAAAGAAGAAAAATCATGTTCTCCCACCAGGTAAGCGGCTGCGCGCTCGATGGCGACGCCGTCCATGGGGCGGTAAACCCAGCCCACGCGGCCGGCTTCTACGCTGGGGCGCACGGGGGATTCGAGCAGCACATAGGCATAACGCCGGGCTATCGCCGAGCCGCGCGAATGAAAGTCGCCGGGCATGTGGCGCGCCCACTGAACGGCAATGTCGCGCGGCAAAAACGCGTTGGTACCGCGCACCCACGAGGCTTCGTCGCGCTCGAGCGCTGTGTCGAAATGCACCACCTGCATCAGACCGTGAACCCCCGCGTCGGTGCGGCCGGCGCAATTCACGCGAAACTGCTGCGCGGTGAACTGGCCCAGCGCGTGCTCCAGCCGGTCTTGGATGGTGTTGCCCGAAAGCTGGCTTTGCCAGCCTTCGTAGCTACTGCCGTTGTAGCTCAGGCCCAGGGCAACTCTCAATCGCTCACCTGCTCAGGCATTCAATGCCACGGTTCAAGGGGCCTTGGGAGGCGGTTTGTCGCCGCCAGCTTCTGGCACTTGCAGGTCCAGAGAGAAGGAGTTCATGTCAAAGTCAGCCGCCGGGGTGCTTGATGGGGCCACAGGTGCTGGGCTGACCATAGCGATGTCCGCATTGCGAACGGCAGGCTCGTTGGCAGCGACCACACCCGGGCTGGCGCCGGGCGGCAGCTCAAGGTCAAAGTCAATCTTGGCAAAGGGGCTGGTTTGCGGCGCCGGCAGTTTGGGCCCGTAAAGCGGGTTAGCCGGGTCCAGTGACTGTCCTTTGATGCAAATGTCCGGCCATTCCGGCCCCGGCCCGCCCATGGCGCCCAGCGCCCGAACGGCCAGCGCTTCAAAGCCAGCGCTGTCTTGGCTTGCAACGCAAAGGTCCATCAGCTCCAGCATGATGTCAATGCGCTTGGGTGTCTTGTCCAGCGCAGTGCGCAGCAGGGCTTCGGCCACCATGTCGCGGCCGGCTTCCAGCTCTTTGCGCGCCTTGTAAAGCGGGTCTTGCGGCGGCAGCGGCGTGGCGGCTCTTTCTGCATCGGAGATTAAAGTTTGCTCGCTGACACGCACATAGGTGGCGGCCTCTTCGGCTGTCATGTCCATTGAAGGAGCGACAAAGTTTTGCGGCACTTCTTGAACCGGGCGGTTGCGGCGCAAGCGCAGCAATACCCAAACCAGCAACAAGCTCAAAAATACACCTGCTGCAGGCAATACGGCATCGTCTTTTGACAGCCGGTCGATCAGGTTGGGCTTGTCTTCGCCCATTGCCGGCGGTGCTGGCAGGTTGATTGCCGGCAGGCTGGCTTCGGCAGCGTCAGCGGCATTGGCTGCGGCAGGGGCCGGGCTGCCGGCGGGCGCCGTGGCCGGCAGGCTGTTTTTACTCAAATCGCTCAGGTCTTTGATATTTTTTGAGAGCTCGGCCAGCCGCTGGGCATCGTCTTTGGCTTTGCGTTCCTGGCTCAGTTTTTCTTCAGCGCTGCCACCGGCTTGCACTGCGCCCTTGGAAAGGGTGAGCTTGTCGGTGGCCGCAGCGTCTGGTGATGCGTCTTTCACGGCGCTTTGCACTTTGCCCGAGGCGGTGCGACCGGCCGGTGCTACGTTGGCCTCTTTGGCTTTGTTGGCCAGTTGCTGGCGGTAGGCATCGAAGTCTTGGCTTTGCAGCAAAATGGTCTTGCGCGCCTCGACGGGGTCCAGTGCCTGCGCTTGGT
The DNA here is from genome assembly GCA_021737905.1 of Rhodoferax sp. GTDB lineage: Bacteria > Pseudomonadota > Gammaproteobacteria > Burkholderiales > Burkholderiaceae_C > Polaromonas. Next base: position 11,998 of record JAIPDA010000034.1, on the reverse strand, counting down.
CAGGGGTGGGTAAAGTCAGTTCTGCCCCGGCCAGCAGCCGGTTCACGTTATTGGCCACAAAGGCTTCCGGGTTGCTGCGCAGCATGGCCAGCAGCATCTGGTCCAGTGACACATTGACCGACTTGGCTTGCACTGCCAGCTCGCTGGCGGTGTCGCCGGCCTTGACGGTCAGGCGCGCGCCGCCTTTGGCTGCTACCGGCTTGGGCGCCTGGACTGCAGGCGCCGGGGTGGCTGGGGCAGGCACTGCCGCCGGCATTTGCGCCGCTGCGGCGGGCGCTGCTGCTGGTGCAGGAGCTTCCTGTACCGCCGGTGCCACCGGCGCCACGGGCCCCGGCGTGGCCGGCGGCATGATGAGCAAGGTGAACTCGCGCGTTGTCCGGCCCGAAGCCCAGCTGAAATCGAACACCAGCTCGATAAAGTTCACGGCCACCGGCCGGCTGCCACTGATCTTCAGTAACGCGCGGCCCTCGGGTAAGAGCTGCAGGTTGAAGGCCAACTCTGTGTAGACCGACTGGTACTCCAAGCCCAAAGCCTTGAAGGTGGCCGCAGGCGAAACCTCAGCCTTGAAGCTTTTCGCGTCAGCCTCACTGACATCCCGCAGCTCCAGTTCTGCCCGCAGCGACTCGCCCAAGAAGGACTGCACTTGCATCCGGCCCAGACTCAAGGCTTGCGCATTGAAACTGGACAGGCCGCCCAGCATCAGCAAAGCCGCTGCCACAAGCCAGCGCCATGTGGCCAAGGAGGCTGCTGGAAGTCGGGTTGTCATGGCAGGCGAGTTGGGCATGTTGAAGGCTCAGTTCTTTAGCAAAATCCGCAGCATGCGGCGCAGCGGCTCGGCCGCGCCCCAGAGAAGCTGGTCACCCACAGTGAAAGCACCCACATAGTCAGCGCCCATCGCCAGCTTGCGCACGCGCCCGACCGGGATCGTCATGGTACCGGTTACTGCCACGGGTGTCAGGTCGCGAATGCTGGCCTCGCGCGTGTTGGGCACCAACTTCACCCACTGGTTATCGGCGGCGATCATGGCTTCGATATCGGCCACGGGCACATTTTTCTTAAGCTTGAAAGTCAGCGCCTGGCTGTGGCAGCGCATGGCGCCGATGCGCACGCAAAAGCCGTCCACGGGTACCGCCGCAGAGCCAAAGCCTTCGCCCTGGCCCAGAATCTTGTTGGTCTCAGCCATGCCTTTCCACTCTTCTTTGGACAGGCCCCAGCCTGGCTCGTCCTGGCTTTTTCCGATGCCCAGGTCTTTGTCTATCCAGGGGATCAGGCTGCCACCCAGCGGCACGCCAAAATTGGCGGTCTCTGTGGCACTCAAAGAACGCTGCTTGGCGGCCACCAGCCGGTCGATTTCCAGGATGGAGCTTTTCGGGTCGTCCAGCAGCGCTTTGACTTCAGCATTCAGCGTGCCGTATTGCGTGAGCAACTCGCGCATGTGCTGCGCGCCACCGCCTGAAGCCGCCTGGTAAGTCTGCGTGCTCATCCACTCGACCAGGCCGGCCTTGTACAACGCGCCCACGCCCATCAACATGCAGCTCACGGTGCAGTTGCCGCCAATCCAGTTTTTGCCGCCAGCAGCCAGGGCCTTTTGAATGACAGGCAAATTGACCGGGTCCAGAATGATGACCGCGTCTTTGTCCATGCGCAGGGTGCTGGCTGCGTCAATCCAGTGGCCCTTCCAGCCGGCAGCGCGCAGTTTGGGAAACACCTCAGCGGTGTAGTCGCCGCCCTGGGCTGTGATGATGATCTCGCAGCGCTTGAGCGCGTCGATGTTGAAGGCGTCTTGCAGCGTGGTTTCGTTTTTGGCCAGGGCCGGGGCTTTGCCGCCGGAATTTGAGGTCGAGAAAAACAAAGGCTCGATCAGCTCGAAATCACCCTCGGTCTGCATGCGGTCCATCAACACAGAACCGACCATGCCGCGCCAGCCAACCAACCCTACTAACTTGCTCATTTCAACGCCCTTTCGAAATTAAAAAACAGTGCCAGACCAGACTGTTTGCCCGGCTCGTCTGGCCGGGGGGGGGCGCACGACGAACCAGACTGGATCAGTCCTTCGTGGTCGTGGTTTTGGTGGTGCATGCACGCGCACCCGCAACAGCTTTGAAGGCGGCAGCGAGGTTCAACTTGAACAGATGGGCGTGAAACATGGCAACCATTGTAACGGCCTCTGGCTGAGAGCTGGCTGACGGGACGGGTCGCTTGCGCATCGACCCGGGCGGGCTGGGTTTGGTGAAGTTTTTGGGTTTCTTGCTAGGCGGTGAGTTTTTTCTGCAAATTTAAGGTCTCATAAAACGCATCATCCATAATTTATGAGTATTTAAGTTTATATTTCAAAGTTCGTATTTGCCACCTTAGGACTCAACATGCCCCTGGACACCCTGACTGTCTGCGCGCCCAAGGTCGCCAGCATGGTTGCGTAGGTTCCCTGCGCTGTTGCTGCTGGCCAAGTCAGGCCTGAGTCCGAAACCAGTGTTTGTGGCATTCAAGGAAACGGCTTGGGAGAACTTGGCGTTTGGTGGAGGGTAATTCATGGGTGAATTGGCCGGCATGATTTCTTCGCTCCCATTAGAACCAAGAGAACTAACACATGAGTATTGCATCTAGGGTAAAAACGGCATTTGATTTTATCCGTTTAAATGATTACGAAAATGCATTAATTTATATATCAATTGTCGTTGATGCTACATCTAAAAAAAATTCGCCGAGTGGAACAAGTCAGTCCGAAAGAAATAAAAATTTCATTGATACTAATCAAAACTTTATATATCGTTTTAGCACAGGTGGGGCTGTATCAATTGGAGAAAATGGAAATTATATTTACCCATCGGGATCACTTGGAAAAACGCTGTACAAACTTGTTCGCTGTGGGCTGCTACATGACGGAATACTTCCATCGTATTTTGTAATGTTGGATGGTTCTGGAATTGGAAATATAATAATGGCAGATTTGGATGCAGAGAAGCCCATTGGATTTGGAGTTTCCAAGGAACTACTGGTTGCTTTGCTATTGGTTGTGGTTACTTCTCCAATAAATAAGCGTGAATGGATACCGGGTGGTTTACTGTTATCTGCTTACGGCAACGATATCGATATTAATAACATCTGGGGCTGCAGAGAATTCTTGGATGAATATAGGTTTTAGTTAAATGGAATAAATGGGGTCAGAGTTTTGCGAATGTGGTCGCATTACGAGTAGTGGCTAAGAATCACGCGTGATCGTTATGAGCGCCTCCGAGTTCGAGCCTATCGTCGCGCCCAGCTACCGGTTGTAGCCGGCAGAGACCAATGAGCAAACTCAGGTGGGGGAATGCGTTTTCAGCCAGTCTTTGAGGGCGGCGTCCACGCGGGTTTGCCAGCCGTCGCCGGTAGCGCGGAATGCCTGCAGCACATCGCTGGAAAGCCGGATGGTGGTGGACACTTTGGTGGGCGACTTCTGCGGCCCACGCTGGCGCATACCAAGCGTTTTTTGTAAATTGGGTGGCAGGGCCTCACTTGCCGGGCGGAAAGTGCTCAAGTCTGCGGCGGTCAAGGTGCGAACTTCGCCGTCTGCGCCAATGAGGGAGCTAGGTTTTTTCATAATCTTTCACTTCACGAGGGTTGGCCTTGCGAAAACTGATGACCCGGATGCCGTTTTCTGCCGGCGTAAAGCAAAGCACATGCAAGCGCCCGTCCAAGAAACCAACGGCCACGTACCTCGTTTCAAGGTAGGGCTTGCGCAGGTCCTGCCAGATGATGGCCGTGTCGAAATCAAAATCAGCTGCACGGGTGAAAGACAAGCCTCGAGCCACGACGTTGGCGTCGTTCTTGGCCGAGTCAAATTCGATCACCATCAGCCTGATTGTAGTAACAAATAAGGTTTCTGCACTTTTTCCGGAAAAAACCGCGCCCTGCTTCCATGGGGTCCGCCCCGATTTCAAAGAGTCCTTTGCTACTGCGCCAGAAACCCGCCATCAATGGCCAGCGTATGCCCCGTCACCATGCCGGCGGCGGGGCTGGCCAGGTAGATCACGCCGCCTACGATTTCATCGACTTCGGCGATGCGGCCCATGGGCGTCATGGCTGCGATGCGGGCCATCAGCCCGGGCTGGGCGGTCAGGGACTCGATGAAGTCGGTGCGCACCCATGTGGGGGCGATGGCGTTGACGCGTATGCCTTCGCGCGCCCACTCGACGGCCAGCGAGCGCGTGAGGTTGACCACCGCGCCTTTGCTCGACTGGTACGAAATATTGGGGTAGAGCCCGCCGCCTGACAAGCCCATGATGGACGCGGTGTTGATGATGCAGCCGCGCTGGCGCTTGACCATGTGGCGTGCCGCCAGACGCGCGCACAAGAAAACGCCGGTCAGGTTGACGGCCAGCACGGCGTTCCAGTCTTTGAGTTCGAGCTCTAAAGAAGGTTGGCGTATGGCGATCCCGGCGTTGTTGACCAGGCAGTCGATTTGCCCGGTCAGCGCAACCAGCTCGTCCATCGCCGCAGTCACAGCGGCTTCGTTGCTGACGTCCACGCCCCAGGCTTGCGCCTGAAAGCCTGCGGCCACCAGTTCAGCGGCCAGCGTGCGGGCAGCTTCTAAGTCGCGGTCGAAGACAGCAACGAATGCGCCGGATTTCGCCATGCCGCGGGCAATGGCCCGGCCAATGCCCTTGGCGCCCCCTGTGACGATGGCGGTTTGGCCCTGAAGCGAAAAAGCGCTGCCGGGCTCAAAGCTGAAGGCCGGCTGGTTCATGCGGGGCCGATGTCCGAACTCAGGCCAGGGCTTTGACCACCGCGTCACCCATCTCGCGCGTGCCGACACGGGTCGTGCCTTCGCTGTAGATGTCGGGGGTGCGCAGGCCCTGGCTGAGCACGGCGTCCACAGCCTTTTCAATGCGGGCAGCGGCTTCGGGCTGGTTCAGGCTGAAGCGCAGCATCATGGCCGCGCTCAAGATCGTTGCCAGCGGGTTGGCCACGCCCTTGCCGGCGATGTCGGGTGCGCTGCCGTGGCTGGGCTCGTACAGGCCCTGGTTTTTGGCGTTCAGGCTGGCCGATGGCAGCATGCCGATACTGCCGGTGAGCATGGCGGCGGCGTCACTCAGGATGTCGCCGAACATATTGCCGGTGACCACCACGTCAAACTTCTTGGGGGCGCGCACCAGCTGCATGGCGGCGTTGTCCACGTACATGTGGTCCAGCGCCACGTCGGGGTATTGCTTGCCGACTTCGCTGACCACGTCTTTCCAGAACTGGAAGGTTTCCAGCACATTGGCTTTGTCCACGCTGGTGACGCGCTTGCTGCGCTTGCGTGCCGCCTGAAAAGCCACGTGCGCAATGCGCTCGATCTCGGGGCGCGAGTAGCGCATGGTGTCAAAAGCTTCTTCGCTGCCGGGGAAATGCCCGTCGGTGGCGGTGCGCCGACCGCGCGGCTGGCCGAAGTAAATGTCGCCAGTAAGTTCGCGGATGATCAAAATGTCCAGGCCAGCCACCAGCTCGGGTTTGAGGCTGGACGCATCGGTGAGTTGCTTGTAGCAAATGGCCGGGCGGAAGTTGGCAAACAAGCCCATGTTTTTACGCAGACCCAAAATAGCTTGCTCGGGGCGCAAGGGGCGGTCCAGCGTGTCGTATTTCCAGTCGCCCACCGCGCCAAAAAGCACGGCGTCGGAATCCATGGCCAGCTTGAGCGTGGCCGGTGGCAGCGGGTGGCCGTGGGCTTCAAAGGCGGCACCGCCGACCAGCGCGGTTTCCAGTGTCATGTCCAGGTCCAGAACCTTCAAGACCTTGATGGCCTCGGCCACGATTTCGACTCCGATGCCGTCACCCGGCAGCACTGCAATTTTCATTTTTCAAGCCATTCATGTGGGGCGGCGCAAGCCGCAGAGGGAAAAGAGCCAGCGCAGAAATCAGACGCTGTGCGTGTGGGCCAGCCAGGGCTTGGTGGCCAGGCGTTCAAGTTCAAAGGCCTTGATCTTGTCGGCTTTTTGCAGGGTCAGACCGATGTCGTCCAGACCGCCGAGCAGGCAGAATTTTTTGAAGGCCTGCACCTCAAACTGCAGCTCTTCACCTTGCGGTTTGATGACCACCTGGCGTTCCAGATCAATGGTGAGCTGGTAGCCGGGAAAAGCCAGCGCGTCGTCAAACAGCTTGGCGACTTGGGCATCGGGTAAGACGATAGGCAGCAAGCCATTTTTAAAGCTGTTGTTGAAAAAGATGTCGGCGTAGCTGGGCGCAATGATGGCCCTGAAACCATATTGGTCCAGCGCCCAGGGCGCGTGTTCACGCGAGGAGCCGCAGCCGAAATTTTTGCGTGCCAGCAGGATGGACGCACCTTTGTAGCGCGGCTGGTTGAGCACGAAGTCGGGGTTGGGTTTGCGCGAGGCCGGGTCTTGGCCGGGCTCGCCCGGGTCCAGGTAGCGCCAGGCGTCAAACAGGTTGGGTCCAAAACCGGTCTTGCGGATGGATTTGAGGAACTGCTTGGGAATGATCGCGTCGGTGTCAACGTTCTCGCGGTCCATGGGGGCCACCAGGCCCTTGTGTACGGTGAATTTTTGCATAGGGAACTTAAACAAACTTTCGGATGTCAACAAAGTGGCCGTGAACGGCGGCGGCTGCAGCCATGGCCGGGCTGACCAAATGCGTGCGACCACCGGCGCCTTGCCGGCCTTCGAAATTGCGGTTGCTGGTGGAGGCGCAGCGCTCGCCGGGCTCAAGCCGGTCGGCGTTCATGGCCAAGCACATGGAGCAGCCGGGTTCACGCCACTCAAAGCCGGCAGCGACAAAAATTTTGTCCAGGCCTTCGCGCTCGGCCTGCTCTTTGACCAGACCTGAGCCGGGCACCACCAGCGCGAGCTTGACGTTTTTAGCGACCTTCATGCCAATTTTTTTGACGATGGCCGCGGCTTCTCGCATGTCTTCAATGCGGCTGTTGGTGCAGGAGCCGATGAAGACCTTGTCGATCAGGATGTCGTTGATGGCCTTGCCGGGCGCCAGGCCCATGTAGGTCAGGGCGCGCTCGATGGCGTCACGCTTGTTGGCGTCTTTTTCCTTGTCCGGGTCGGGCAAGATATCGTCGATGGACAGCACCATCTCGGGCGAGGTGCCCCAGGTGACTTGCGGGCGGATCTGGCTGGCGTCGAGTTCGACCACGGCGTCAAAAGTTGCGCCGGGGTCAGACTGCAGCGTGCTCCAGTAGCGCTGGGCCATGTCCCACTCGGGGCCGCCGACAAACTGGCCGGTTTGGGGGTCGGTGCCGGGGGCGAGCAAGCGGCCCTTGACGTAGTCGATGGTTTTGGCATCCACGGCCACCAGGCCGGCGCGGGCGCCGGCTTCAATGGCCATGTTGCAAACCGTCATGCGGCCTTCCATGCTGAGCGCGCGTATGGCTGCGCCGCCGAACTCGATGGTGTAGCCGGTGCCGCCGGCGGTGCCGATCTTGCCGATGATGGCCAGCACGATGTCTTTGCCGGTCAGGCCAGGGGCCAGCGTGCCTTCGACCTTGACCAGCATGTTCTTGGCTTTTTTGGCCAGCAGCGTTTGCGTGGCCATGACATGCTCGACCTCGCTGGTGCCGATGCCGTGCGCCAGCGCGCCGAAAGCACCATGCGTAGACGTATGCGAGTCGCCGCACACCACCGTCATGCCGGGCAGCGTGGCGCCGGTCTCAGGCCCCATCACGTGGACGATGCCCTGGCGCTTGGATAAAAACGGAAAGTAAGCCGCAGCGCCGAACTCGGCGATGTTGCTGTCCAGCGTGGTGATCTGTTCTTTGCTGATTGGATCGGTCAGGCCGTCGTAGCCGAGTTCCCAGCCGGTGGTCGGCGTGTTGTGGTCGGCGGTGGCGACGATGGACGATATGCGCCAGACCTTGCGACCGGCTTCGCGCAGTCCTTCAAAAGCCTGTGGGCTGGTGACTTCATGGACCAGATGGCGGTCGATGTAGATGATGGACGTGCCATCGTCTTCGGTGTGGACGACGTGTTCGTCCCAGATCTTGTCGTAGAGGGTGCGCATGGTGGTTCCTTCGGAAGCGCTGATTTTAGGGGCATGGCGGACCCCCGCGGGTTCAGGTGTCGCCAGGGCGCTGCCAGGGTGCTGGCCATTGCAGATGCCGGCCGCTGCTGCGCCGCAGTGCAGCAATGTCGTCGGGCGTGTCCACGTCCTGCACAAAGTGCAGGTTGTCGCAGTCCAAAGCCTGGACTTGCGATGTGTGCGCCTGCCGCCAGTTCTTGCAACCCACCTCAGGCGGGCAGGCCAGCAGAGCGGCGCGCACGCCGGCGGTGAAGATAACGGGATTGCCGGGCTGGCCCGCCACGCGGGGATACAGCAGCGAGCAGCCAGGCGGGCGCTGGTGGAATGCCTGGACCAGTTGCCGCAGGTCGGCCGCGTCCAGCAGCGGCTGGTCGGCCAGCGCCATCAGCACGGCGTCACTGTGGCCACTCAGGCTTTGCAGGCCCAGGCGCTGCGAACCGACAGGCCCGGCGTCCGGGTCGGGGTTGATCACCACGCTGACTTCCAGCGCTTTGACGGCGGCCTGGATGTCCTTGGCATGGTGTCCCAGCACCAGCACCAGTTCGGCAACGCCGGCTTGGCGCAAGCCCATGACTTGCCGGCAGATCAGCGGCATGCCATCGAGCTCCAGCAGTGACTTGGGCCGCTGCCCCATGCGCGCACCCGCGCCGGCGGCCATCAGCACCGCCGCCAGGCTGGAGTGGTGTTGCAGGTCTGGCGTCGGGCTGTTGTCTTGCATACGCGCTTTAGTCGATGATCTTGCCGGCTGCCAGCTCGCGCACACGTGGATCGACGTTGTAGCCGCCAAACTCGGTGTAACGCAGCAGGTGCCGGTCGCAGCGCTGGCAATGCCAGACTTCGCACTGGTTGTACGGAAAGAAGGCCGGCGCGATAGGCGCGTCCGGCGAGTCGTAGCGGGTGCCTTGCGGATGCTTTTCTTCGAGCGTGGGCTCGTCCATCGACGGGTCACGCAGGGTGCCCACTGCGCTCATCTGGCTGGCTTCCCAGCGGTACTCGGCCAGACTTTCCCAGGCGGTGCAGGCCCCCAATGCACAGCTGCAAGCCTGCGGCGCTGGGTAGTCGGTCAGGGCCAGCCGCAGTTCAGCGGAAGAGGCGATGTATTTCATGCGGGCTCATTATGCAAAAGCCCGCCGGGCAAGCGCGGCGGGCTTTGGCTGGCGCGTTGCCGGCGTTTCAGCGCTGGGCGAGCGGTTTGACGTCGCGCGGCACCGCGCCGGTGAACAGCTGACGGGGACGGCCGATCTTGTACTCGGGGTCGCCGATCATCTCGTTGAGCTGGGCGATCCAGCCGACTGTGCGCGCCAGCGCAAAGATGGCGGTGAACAAAGGCACTGGAATGCCAATGGCGCGTTGCACGATGCCGGAATAGAAATCGACGTTCGGATAGAGCTTGCGCGAGACAAAGTAGTCGTCTTCGAGGGCAATTTTCTCGAGCGCCATGGCCAACTTGAACAAGGGATCTTTTTCCAGACCCATCTCTTGCAGTACTTCCTTGCAGGTTTCCTGCATGAGTTTGGCGCGCGGGTCGTAGTTTTTGTAAACGCGGTGACCAAATCCCATCAGCTTAACGCCGGAGTTTTTGTCTTTGACTTGCTTGATGAAGTCGCCGATTTTCTCGACGCCGCCGTTTTTCTGGATGTCGCCCAGCATGTTGAGCGCTGCTTCATTGGCGCCGCCGTGGGCCGGGCCCCAGAGACAGGCCACTCCGGCTGCAATGGCGGCAAACGGGTTGGTGCCCGACGAGCCGCACAAACGCACGGTCGAGGTCGAGGCGTTTTGCTCGTGGTCGGCGTGCAGGATGAAGATGCGGTCCAGCGCGCGCTCGAGCACAGGGTTGACCTTGTACTCTTCGCAGGGGTTGGCAAACATCATGTGCAAAAAGTTACCCGAGTAGCTCAGGCTGTTCTTCGGGTACATGTAGGGCTGGCCTATGGTGTATTTGTAGGCCATGGCGACCAGCGTAGGCATCTTGGCGATCAGACGGATGGCCGAGATTTCGCGGTGTTCCGCGTTGTTGATGTCGGTGCTGTCATGGTAGAAGGCCGACAGGGCGCCGACCAGGCCGGTCATGATGGCCATAGGGTGCGCATCACGGCGAAAGCCACGCAGGAAAAACTGCATCTGCTCATGGACCATGGTGTGGTTTGTCACAAGGCTGGAGAAGTCTTTCTTCTGGACTGCGTTGGGCAGGTTGCCGTAGAGCAACAGATGGCAGGTTTCCATGAAGTCGCAGCTGGTGGCGAGTTGCTCAATGGGGTAACCGCGGTACAGCAGTTCGCCCTTGTCGCCGTCAATGTAGGTGATGGCTGACTGCGTGGCCGCTGTGGACAAAAAGCCCGGGTCGTAGGTGAACATGCCGGTTTGGGCGTAGAGCTTACGGATGTCCACCACATCAGGACCCACGGAGCCGTGGTAAACCGGCAAGTCAATGCTGGGCGTGCCGTTGCTGAAGGAGAGTGTGGCTTTGTTGTCTGCGAGTTTCATTTTTACTTCCTTTATAAGGGGTCAGGGCGCTGCGTCCGCCAGCTCAATGCGAAACGATGAACAGCGCCAGCACTTCGCGGGCCTGAGGTGTACAAGCAGATCCTGCCTCCAGTTCATGGGGCTGCTTGCGCTGCAAAAAAAGGTCCATCAGGTCGTTGTCCGAAAGGTCCATTAAATCATCCAGGCCTTGAGCTTGCCTGACAGTCAAGGTTTTTTCGTGGCGATTGAAAAACCGCTCAATGAACAGGTCGTTTTCAAGCAGGCCCCGCCGGCAGCGCCAGCGCAGCTTGCTCAGGGACCGCTCGTCCAGCAAAGGCGAGCTCAAAGCCTCAGAAGCGTCTGGCATTGCAGGTGGTATTGAGTTGGTCAGCAGCGGACTTTAGACCGTGCGCAGAACCATCATCTCTTTGATTTTGCCAATCGCCTTGGTCGGGTTCAGACCTTTAGGGCAGACATCGACGCAGTTCATGATGGTGTGGCAGCGGAACAGGCGGTAGGGGTCTTCGAGGTTGTCAAGACGTGCGGCGGTGTCTTCGTCGCGGCTGTCAGCGATGAAGCGGTAAGCCTGCAACAGGCCGGCCGGGCCGACGAACTTGTCAGGGTTCCACCAAAAGCTCGGGCAGCTGGTTGAGCAGCTGGCGCACAAGATGCACTCGTACAAGCCGTTGAGCTCGTCGCGCTCTTCAGGGCTCTGCAAACGTTCTTTTTCCGGGGGTACGTTGTCGTTGACCAGATAGGGCTTGATCGAGTTGTACTGCTTGAAGAACTGCGTCATGTCGACGATCAGATCGCGCACGACCGGCAGGCCGGGCAGCGGCTTGAGCACGATGGTGCCTTTGAGCGTGCGCATATTGGTCAGGCAGGCCAGACCGTTTTTGCCGTTGATGTTCATGGCGTCCGAGCCGCAAACGCCTTCGCGGCAGGAGCGGCGGAAGGTGATGGAGGGGTCTTGCGCCTTGAGTTTCATCAAGGCGTCAAGCAGCATGCGTTCGCTGCCGTCGAGTTCGACCTCGATGGTCTGCATGTAGGGCTTGGCGTCCTGGTCAGGGTCGTAGCGGTAGATCTGGAATGTGCGTTTGGTCATGTTGGGCTCGCAAAAATAGTCAGTTGGGGACAGAGCTGAAGATCTGTCCCGCAAGTTATCAGAAACTACGAACTGTCAGGGGGATCGAATCCACCGTGAGCGGTTTCATCTGGACGGGCTTGTACGACAGGCGGTTGCCTTGGCTGTGCCACAGCGTGTGCTTGTGCCAGTCGGTGTCGTTGCGGCCGTTCGGGTGCTCAGGGGTGTCGCCGTAGTCGTCGACCGAGTGCGCACCGCGGCTTTCACGGCGGGCGGCTGCCGACACCATGGTCGCTTCGGCGGCTTCGATCAGGTTTTCGACTTCCAAGGCTTCAATACGAGCGGTGTTGAAGATTTTTGACTTATCTTTCAGGCCGATGTTCTTGACGCGCTCGCGCAGGGCCGCGATCTTGCGCACGCCTTCGTCCATGATGGCTTGTGTTCTGAACACGC